>NZ_JAIWOU010000001.1:2165000-2367500 GCF_021295395.1 Komagataeibacter sp. FNDCR2 | reverse complement strand
ACCACCAGCGGACGGGCCTGCACATCCAGATGGGCGCGAATCTGGTGCATCACTTCCCCCGGCGCGGCGATGGCGATGCCCGGCGCTTCCTTGCGGCGCGCCGCGCCGTTCAGGAATTCGGCAATCACCTTGCCATACGCGCCATTGCGGGGCGCATCCATACCCTTGGCGTCGTCGCTCTTGAGATGGGTGAAGGTCGCAAGGCCATGTTCGCCATGCTTGAGAATACGGGCATGGATGCTATCGGCAACGACATACCAGACGGGATCGACATAACTCATTTGCATTTCTCCATTCATGCGTCGGCCCACCATGGGCGAAGCATGCGTTATTACATACATGGGCCGCCCAACCCCGCCTGTCTACCGGCTGGCACGACTGTATCTGTGCTGATAGAGTAGCTCTGTCATGACACAGCTTTCCTCCACACGGGATCCCCTGGATCTCCTGATCGAATGGGCACGCGCGGGCCTGCCCTGCGCCCTGGCGACAGTAACCTCGACATGGGGCAGTTCCCCGCGCCCGGCGGGCAGCATGATGGCGGTGTGCGCCAATGGCCGCATCGAGGGCTCGGTCAGTGGGGGCTGCGTGGAAGGCGCGGTGATCGAGGAAGCCGGAAGCGTCATGGAAACCGGACAGCCCATCAGCCTTTCCTACGGTGTATCGAGCGACGATGCATGGGCGGTCGGCCTGGCCTGTGGCGGATTGCTGGATGTGTATGTCGCGGCGGTGCGCACGCCCACCCACCCGCAGGGCACGCTGGATCTGGACCTGCTGGAAACGGTGGCCGCCAGACGCCATGCCCGCATACCCGTTATTGTCGCGACCGAACTCGCGACAGGGCAGTCACGGCTTCTCTACAAGGATGACGGGACAGCCCCCGCGACGGATGCGGCCATGGCCCGGAAGCTCCAGGCCCGTGCGCGCGACGTTTTTGAAACCGGGCGCAGCCTCCGTCTGGAAGACGATGCGGGACAGCCACAGTGGTTTCTGCACCTGATTCCCATGCCGCCGCGCCTGCTGATCATTGGGGCCGTGCATATTGCACAGGTTCTGGCCCCCATGGCGCAGACCACCGGCTTTAGCGTGACCGTGGTCGATCCGCGCTCCCAACTGGCCACGGCGGAGCGGTTTCCCGGCATCACGCTTGAGACCGACTGGCCGGATGAAACCCTTGAACGGCTGGGCGTCGATAACCAGACCGCCATTGTTACATTGACGCATGACGCCAAACTGGATGATCCGACGCTGCACTACGCCCTGAACAGCGACGCCTTCTATATAGGTGCGCTGGGCTCACGCAAAACCCAGGCCTCACGCACGGAACGGTTGCAGGAAACCGGATTTGCGCAGGCGCAGATCGCGCGGATTCATGGCCCCGTCGGGCTGGCGATCGGCGCGGTGGGCGCGGCTGAAATTGCCCTGTCCATTCTGGCCGAGATCGTGGCCGTGCGGCACAACAAGCCTCTGGGCCGGTTATCCGGCTGGGCATGAGCGGAACGCCGTCGCGTATCGCGGCCATTGTTCTGGCCGCGGGCACGTCAAGCCGCACGGCTCCGCTCCACAAGCTGCTGGCCCCCGACGCCACGGGCCTGCCCATGATCGCGCGCACCCTGCGTGCCGTCACCGCCAGTCGGGCGGATCCGGTTACGGTTGTGCTTGGCCATCGGGCCGGGGAAATCCATGAGGCCGCCCTGCCGGGCGTGCAGGCGGGGCGTACGGTCAGTTTCATCACCGCGCCAGATTACGTGGCCGGGCTGTCGCAAACGCTGGCGGCGGGGATACAGGCGCTCGGCCCACGCCATGACGTGGCGGGGGCGCTGATCTGCCTGGGGGATATGCCCCTGATCGGGACGGATCTGATCAACCGCCTGATCGCCGCTTTCATGGCACGTCCCGACCGCCCCGGCGCGCTGCCGATGCTGGGGGGCAGATGGGGAAACCCGATAATATGGAACCGCGCCCTGTTCCCCGCGCTCATGGCCCTGCGTGGCGACCAGGGCGCGCGCGGCCTGGTGCTGCAACACCAATCCGCCATGCTGCGGATTCCCGCGGGACCGGAGATCACGCAGGATTTTGATACACCCGCCCGGCTGGCCGAATTCGCACGGCTTTTTACGGGCGGTTGACCTCGGCGCTGACCGGCGCAAAGAGAGGAAACAGGATTGCGGCCCGTCCGCACGCCTGCCAACCAACCAGGACCAATGACATGAGCAAGATCATCCGCACAGAGCCCAACCCCATCCTGTCCAAGGTGGTGGAATATCATGGCTTCCTGTTCACGCAGGGATTCGTGGCCCGCGACCTGTCCGCCGACATCACGGCCCAGACCAAGGATGTGCTGGCCCAGATTGACGAGGCGCTGGAACTGCATGGCACCGACAACACCCGCCTGCTCCAGGCCCAGATCTGGCTGAAGGACATCAACGACCGTGACGCCCTGAACGCCGTATGGAGCGCCTGGCTGCCCAAGGATGGCGCGCCCGCACGCGCCTGCATACAGGCCACGATGGCCCATCCCGACGTGCTGGTCGAGATCATGCTGACCTGCACCAAATAACACCCTGGGGAAGCGGGAAAGCCCCTCTTTAACATGTCACATTTTTGCAACTTTCCCGTTTCCCGAGAATCATTCCACTTCTGTTCTCCACCACTCCGGCGGGGGGGCAGTCGCCTGAAAAACAAGGGTTAGAGAGTCCACTTAAAGATTATATTCCTATTTTTTGCCCCAGATTACGTTTTTGGGCGAAATATGCTGCGTGGCTCTTCATCGCTGGCGACACAGGCTTGTCAGGGTTGCGATGGGCTTGCTACTCGATGAACACGATGTGAGCGGGTTATTGTCATATCACCCCGGCAGAGGTGGAGAGATTGCGAAAAATGTGGATCAGGAACCTGAAGCGTAGCGTTTTTCTTTCCGTTCTCGGTGCTTCGTTCGGATTCATGTTTTCAGCCCCCGGTCAGGCCCATACCACCCAGCAGGCCAGCCATGCGGCGCATTCGCCCATCCATCATGCCGCATCCCGCCATGCCCTGGCCCACCATGCCGGTACACGCCGCGTGGCGGAACGGGGGCATGTCATCCAGTGCGTGGCCTTTGCCAAGGCCGCGTCCGATGTTGAAATCCACGGCAACGCCATTGACTGGTGGTACAAGGCCGCTGGCCACTATGCGCGCGGCAATGCGCCGGAAGAAGGCAGTGTCCTGAACTTCCGCGGCACACGCCGCATGCCGCTTGGTCATGTGGCGGTGGTACGCCACCTGGTCAATAGCCGCTCAATCATCATTGACCAGTCCCATTGGGGCCAGCGCGGAATCAGCCGCGATGTATCCGTGATCGATGTCTCACCGAATAACGACTGGTCGGCCGTCCGCGTCGCACTCAACAACCGCAGCGGCGCCTATGGCAGTATCTACCCGACCTATGGCTTCATTTACGCCCGGCCCGACACGACATCGAACATGATGCTGGCTACTTACCAGAAAGCAACGCGCAACCCGACAATCATGGCGCAGGCACAGTCACGTCATGCCACGACCGAAGTGGCGGAAGCACCGGAGAGCATTGCCGGGCGCGCGTCTTCCTCCCTCGCCTATACGGATGATGCGCCGAATCGTTCCCTGCGCTAGGCTGTTTTTTTACTGACCCTGCCGTCAGGGCCGACCGGCCCGATGGTAGGGATGCCCGGCCGAAATGGCGCGGGCACGGTAAAGCTGCTCGGCCAGCATGCCACGCACCAGCATATGCGGCCATGTCATCCTGCCAAACGAAAGGGTGTGGTCCGCGCGCTGGACAACCGGCCCATCCAGACCTTCCGCCCCGCCTATAACGAAGCATAGCGGGCGCGGCGTCTCGATCCAGCGTTCCACCGCCTTTGAAAAGGCCAGACTGTCATAAGTCTGCCCGCCTTCATCCATGGCCACGACAATGGCGCGATCAGGCAGGGCGGAGAGAATGGCCGCCCCTTCCCTGCGCTTGATCTCGTTCGGGGCGCCCCGCCCTTCCGCCAGTTCGGTCAGCTTTATGCGTGGTGAAAGCCGGGTGGCGTAGCGATCGAACAGGTCGCGTTCCACCCGATCCTTCATGCGTCCCACCGCGATCAGGTGAAACACCCCTTATTCCACCGACGTGGCGGGAACCTCCGGCGGCACATCCAGTTCCGCGCCCCACATCCGTTCCAGCCCGTACAGCGCACGCGCCTCCGCCTTGAACAGATGCACGACAATATCGCCCGCATCCAGCAGCACCCAGTCGGAACCATTGGCCCCTTCGGTCAGGACGCGCTTCAGCCCGGCTTCGCCCAGCTTGCGGTCGATATGCGCGGCCATGGCCGCGATCTGCCGGTCCGCCAGACCCGTTGCAATCACCATCCGGTCAGCAAAGGAGGCGCGCCCCGTCAGGTCGATGACGACGATGTCCTCGGCCTTGTCATCTTCCAGGCTGGTGGTGATGATTTCCAGAAACTGCTCCACACGGGGGTCCGCTTCCCGTGTTCCAGCGGAAACGGGACCAGCGACGGCGGCTTTCTTGCGGGGCGTGCCCGGCACCTGAACCGCACTACCCAGTGAACCCGCCTGCGGGCGCAACTGCGCTGTTGTGGAAGAGGTACTGCCGGTCCGGCGCTTGGCGCCATTCTCGGCTGTCGGCTTTCTGGTTATGGCTGTTACTCCCGTTCGTGGCCACAAGCGGCCCGCGATGCACGTATTTGCGTAGCAGATATAGCGTTCTGCGGCGCGGGAAGAAAGACCCATGCCGGGGGCGTGCATGTGGCCAGCAGATGGGCCGCCCGCGCGGGACGGCGCCAGCGCGCCAGCCTGCGCGCGATCCGCCCCCGCAGCGCGGCGGGATTGTAGCCCGGCCGTGGCAGGATCGCGAGCGGAACCATGTTGACGATATCCCACCACCGCCGCCACCGCCCCATCTGCGCCAGCCCGTCCGCCCCCATGAGCCAGACAAAACGCACATGCGGAAAAAGCCGCTTCAGCCGTCTTAGCGTATCAACCGTGTAGCGGGTTCCAAGCCGGGCTTCGATATCGGTCGCCAGCAGTTTCCTGTTCCGCAGGCCATGGATACGCGCGCGCACCCCGGCAAGACGCTCCGGCAGGGGGGCCATGCCCGCCACCGGCTTGAGCGGATTGCCGGGCGAGACAAGAAACCAGACCTGATCCAGCGCCAGTTGCCGCAGCGCGCGATGGGCCAACTGGATATGCCCGTCATGCACCGGGTTGAACGACCCGCCGAACAGCCCCACCCGCATATGCCGCCCATCCCCCCGCACGGGAATGGCCTGCTCCCTGTCGCGTGGCAATGCGGTCAGGCCCGGATCTGCCCCGTGCCGATCACTTCGTAGCGGTAGGTGGTCAACTGCTCCAGCCCGACGGGGCCACGGGCATGGAAGCGCCCGGTCGCGATGCCGATTTCCGCGCCGAAGCCGAACTCGCCCCCATCGCAGAACTGGGTGGAGGCGTTCCACATGACAACCGCGCTGTCGGTGCCGTTGAGGAACGTGGCGGCGGCCTGCGCGTCTTCCGTCACGATGGCCTCGGTATGCGCGCTGCCATAGCGGGCGATATGGGCCAGCGCCTCCTCCACGCCATCCACCACGGCCACGGACAGAACAGTGTCCAGCCATTCCGTGGCGAAGTCATCTTCCGTGGCCGGCGGCAGATCCGGCACGATGTCGCGCGCGCGCGCGTCCGCGCGGAAGGTGCAGCCCCGGGTCGCCAGATCCTCGATCAGTCCCGGCAGGATCTTTGGCGCGATCGCCTGATCCACCAGCAGGGTCTCGGTCGCGCCACAGATTCCGGGGCGGCGCAGCTTGGCGTTGAGCACGATGCGCCGCGCCATTTCCAGATCAGCGGCGGCATGGACGTAAGTGTGGCAAAGCCCTTCGGCATGGGCCAGCACGGGCACCCGGGCCTCGGCGCATACGCGTTCGACCAGTGACTTGCCGCCACGGGGAATGATGAGGTCGATCAGCCCCGCCGCCCCCAGCATGGACGCGACATGCGCGCGTTCGGCATCGGGCGGGATCTGCACGCATTCCACCGGCAGGCCCGCCGCGCGCAGCCCCGCCTGCATGGCCGCATGGATGACGCGCGCACTGTTCAGACTGTCCGACCCGCCACGCAGGATCACCGCGTTGCCGGACTTGATGCACAGGGCGGCGGCATCCGCCCCCACGTTGGGGCGGCTTTCATAGATCATGCCGATGACACCCACCGGCGTCGCGACACGGCGGATGCGCAGGCCATTGGGACGGTCCCATTCCGCCATGACATGGCCAACCGGGTCGGGCAGGCTGGCCACCTGTTCCAGCCCCTGCGCCATGGCCTCGACCCGTTCGGGGGTCAGGGTCAGCCGGTCGCGAAAGGCCGCGGCCCCACCAAACGCCGCCAGATCGCGCGCATTCGCCGCCAGCAGTTCGGTCTGGCTGGCGCGCAGGGCGGCGGCGGCGGCCTTCAGCGCCGCATTGCGGGTTTCGGTCGTGCTGCGGGCCAGCGTGCGGGCCGCCTGGCGCGCGGCCATGGCCATGGCGCGGATCACGTCCGGCTGCGGTGCATCAGCCCGCGTGGGGGTTGCAACAGCCTGATCCATGATCCGTTACTCCTTCATCTATTCCTGAACGGGCGGCACGCCCGTATCAGACGTTAAAGCGGAACAGCAGGACATCGCCATCCTGCACCACGTAATCCCGCCCTTCGATACGCAGCTTCCCGGCCTCACGGGCGCCCGCTTCGCCATTGCAGGCAATATAGTCATCATATGCAATGGTTTCGCAGGCAATGAAGCCACGTTCAAAATCATTGTGAATGACGGCGGCAGCCTGCGGGGCCTTCGTGCCTTTGGTAATGGTCCAGGCGCGGGTTTCCTTGGGCCCTACGGTGAAGTAGGTGCTCAGGCCCAGCAACTGGTACCCGGCTGCGATCACGCGGTCCAGCCCGCTATCCTTCAGGCCCAGCCCCTCCAGGAACTCGACGCGGTCTTCCGCGCCCAACTGGCTGACTTCGGCCTCGATCGCGGCGGAGACGACCACCATCGCCGCGCCTTCCGCCTCGGCGCGGGCGCGCACGCGTTCGGAAAATTCGTTGCCGGTCGCGGCCGACGCCTCATCCACGTTGCAGACATACAGCACGGGCTTGGAGGTCATGAGCTGAAGGCGGCGCACCGCTTCCTCCTGCCCCGCGGGAATGGCCTTGCGCGCGGGCTCGCCTTCACGCAGCGCCGCGATCAGCGGTTCCATCAGCTCGACCTGGGCCGCGGCCTCACGGTCATTGCCCCGCGCCTTTTTCTGGAGCGCGACAATGCGCTTTTCCAGCGATTCGAGATCGGCCAGCATCAGTTCCGTCTCGATGATTTCCGCATCGCGGATGGGGTCAACGCCACCTTCCACATGGGTAATGTCATCATCCTCGAAACAGCGCAGGACATGGATGATGGCGTCCACCTCACGGATATTGGCCAGAAACTGGTTTCCCAGCCCTTCCCCGCGCGAAGCCCCGCGCACGAGGCCCGCGATATCCACGAATTCAAGGCTGGTGGGCAGGATCTTCTGTGACTTGCCAATACGCGCCAGTTCGGCCAGCCGCGCATCCGGCACCGCGACCCGGCCGACATTGGGCTCGATCGTGCAGAACGGATAATTCGCGGCCTGGGCCGAAGCGGTCTCGGTCAGGGCGTTGAACAGCGTCGATTTGCCCACATTCGGCAGGCCCACGATGCCACAGTTAAAGCCCATACGCCCTTACTCCCCGGCCTGCGCGGCCATTCTTGTCATGAACAGTTCCGGCTGCCCGTCCGCCAGAATCGCGGCCGTATCGGCCAGCGTGTCGAGCATGGGGTCCAGCCACTCGCGGTCCGTGCGGGAGAAATCACCCAGCACATGGCCCGTGACACGCTCGCGGCTACCGGGGTGCCCGATGCCAAGCCGCACGCGCCAGTAATCTTTCGTGCCCAGCATACGGTCCATCGACCGCAGGCCGTTATGCCCCGCCGCCCCGCCGCCCCGCTTTACGCGGATGCGACCGGGAGCAAGGTCCAGCTCGTCATGGAATGCCGTAATGGAATCGGCGGACAGCTTGTAGAAGGCCGCCGCCTGCTGAACGCTCTCACCCGAGAGGTTCATATACGTCATGGGCTTGAGCAGCAGCACCTTATGCCGTCCGACCATCCCTTCCGCGATTTCGCCACGGAAGCGTTTCCGCCACGGGGAAAACCCGTGGCGGTCGGCAATCCGGTCCACCGCCATGAACCCGACATTGTGACGATTCCGGCTCATCCCCGGCTCGGGATTACCAAGACCGGTCCAGAGCAGCATCGTGTCTTCTCCTGTCGTGTCCGTGGCGGGGGGATCAGCCCTCGGCTTCCGCGGTGGCGGCTTCGTCGGTGGTTTCCTCGTCAACGCTCGGCGGGGCGACGTTGGCGATCACGAAGTTGGTGCCATGCAGGGCCGGGGTCACGTTTTCCGTGCCCTTCAGGTCTTCCCAGCGCACGTTGTCGTGGAAGTCCAGGCCCGACAGGTCGGCGGTGAAGTATTCCGGGATGTTGGCCGGATCGACCACCACCTCAACCGTGTGGCGGACAATGTTCACCACGCCGCCGCGCTTGACGCCGGGGGCGACTTCTTCACCCTCGAAGCGGATTTCCACTTCCACGTGCACCTTATGGCCGGCGGCCAGGCGCTGGTAGTCCACATGGATCGGCGCATCGGTCACGGGATGAAGCTGGATCTCGCGCAGCAGGGCATGCACGGACGCGCCACCATCGACCGAGATGTCATAGATGCGCGAACGCCAGCCGGACTTGTGCAGCTCACGATGCACGATACGGGGGTCGAGCGCGATCAGGACGGGTTCCTGCTTCGCACCGTAGATAACACCGGGCACATGGCCGGCACGTCTCGTTGCACGCGCTGCCCCCTTACCAGCCTTCGCGCGCGAAGAGACTTCGATTTTCGTGAATTTGGTCACTTGTTCTGCTCCTGAAACACAAGCGCGCGGGCCTCCAGGGGTGCCAGCGCGTGCGCGGCCTTTAACGGAAAACCGCGCCCGATGCAATCACCCACGCCCCGCCGCATGGTTTTTTCAGGTCAGCGCGGTCAGTTCCCACTGGGCCGTCGGCCCCGGTTCGGCCCATATGGGCGTTGCGTTGGCCAGGCGGACATTGGGCTTGAGGTGCATGGCCGAACGCAGGGCGCGGAACATCGCGCCGTGGCATACGATCAGTGGCACGCCTTCGGGCGCCAGCGCGCGGTTTACCGCCGTCACGGCGCGTTCGCGCAGGGCGGCGAAACTCTCCCCATGGGCGGGGGTATAGTCGCCCGCGATCCAGCTGTCGTACCATGCGCCCATCGCCTTGCCTTCCTCATCGCCAAAGCAGACTTCCATCAGCGCGTCGTCAAAGCTGATCTCGAAGCGGGGGGCGCCATGGGCGGCAAGCTGGTCGGCCACGATCTCGGCCGTGCGGCGCGCGCGCACCAGCGGCGAGGACACGATACGCACGATCGGCGCATGATCGGTCCAGTGGCGGGCCAGCAGCAGGCCCGCGGCCTCGGCCTGCGCGATTCCGGTGGGGTTGAGGGGAATATCCGTACGTCCCTGCGAACGGCCCTGTGCATTCCAGTCCGTCTCCCCATGGCGCAGATACCAGTAAGGGCGGGCGATCAGGTCGGTCATGGGTCGTTCCTTCTTGCTACACCCCTGCGGGGGTAGCGCCGTGCCGGTGAGACGGTCAATCCCCACGCTCAGTCAAACAGCGAGGAGACCGAACTTTCATCCGATATGGCCTGCATCGCCTGGGAGATGAGCGCCGCCGTGCTGATCTGGCGGATATTGGCCGATGCCCGCACGGCATCGGTCGCGACGATGCTGTCCGTCAGCGTCAGCATGCCCAGGGGCGACTGGCCCACGCGGCTGACCGCGCTGCCGGTCAGCACGCCATGGGTCACGTATGCCTCCACCGCCGCCGCGCCGTGCTTCATCAGTGCTTCCGCCGCATTGCACAGCGAACCGCCGCTATCGACAATGTCATCGACCAGGATGCAGTAGCGCCCCCGCACGTCACCGATCACGTTCATGACCTCCGACACGCCGGCGCGTTCGCGGCGTTTGTCGATGATGGCCAGATCGACATTCAGGCGCTGCGCCATCTGGCGGGCGCGGACCACGCCGCCCACATCGGGCGAGACGATCATGAGGTTATGCGCGCCGCCGGGAATATCCATCGGCGGTGCCTCATAGGGAAGGCGGGGTTCGCCATCAAGCTTCATGCGGCCCCGGATATCGCGCGTGAACAGGGGGGCTGCGTACAGGTTGTCAACGGGAATGTCGAAAAAGCCCTGGATCTGCATGGCGTGCAGATCCATTGTCAGGACGCGGTTGGCCCCGGCCTCGACCAGGATATTGGCCACCAGCTTGGCGCTGATGGGCGTGCGCGGCCCGGATTTGCGGTCCTGCCGCGCATAGCCGAAATAGGGCATGACCGCCGTGATGCGCCGCGCCGACCCACGACGCAGCGCGTCGAGCATGATCAGCAGTTCCATGAGATTGTCATTGGTGGGCGAACAGGTGCTCTGGATGACGAATACATCCTCGCCGCGCACGTTCTCATGGATTTCGACAAAGATTTCCATATCCGCGAACCGCCGGACGGTTGCGTTGCAAAGCGGCATTCCCAGCTCTGCCGCGACTTTCTGTGCAAGAGGCAGGTTGCTGTTACAGGCAACAATCTTCATCGTGTGACGCTCCCGGGCGGCGGTGCAGGCGGTGGGGCGGCCTTGTTATCTGGCCGCTCCCGTCATTCATGTGCCGGGTTCTAACAACCGCCACATACCATGTCACCTGCCTAAGGATGGAGAAACCTGCACGCCTGCCCCTCGTTGCCGATCCGTCACACCCGCCCGTGGCGGCGGAAGCGTCACGCCGGGAAAGGGCTTGCGCGGCGGCGGCTGCACGGCGGGCGCGGGCGGGACGGCGGCGGCCGGAGCCGGAACGGATGCCCGCGCGCCGGACGACTCCACGCCGGACGGCGCTGCCACAGGGGGAGCCACCACCGCTGGCGCGGCGACGGCAGGGATGGTAGGGGGCACGACAGGCGCCGCGACCACGGGCCGGGGCGGAACCGGTGCGACGGGAGCCGCCACCACCGCAGCCGGATGGCGGTCTCCACCAGACGCCACGGCGGGCGATGGCGCGACTACAGGGGGGGGCACCGCTGCCGGAGCCGGGGCCGCCGGGGCGACCGCCGTCACGGGCACGCCTGCGGGATGGGACACAACCGGCGCGACAGGGGCCGCGACCATGGTCGGCGCCCGCGCCACGTCATGCCCGGCCAGCCTGTCATCCGCTACCGGAGCCCCACCTGCCGGAACCGGAACGACAGGATGCGACCCACCGGCCGTGGGTTGCGCGGGCCCCGCCGCCTGCCGGGCAGGCAGAACACCATCGGCCGGCAGGGGTACATTGGCCCGACCGGAATAGCGCGTGATGATCTGGCGGACCGCACCGGCGGCTTCATCCGCCGCCGCGACCGCGACATCCCCCCACTGGTGGTCGAGGGAATGGGCTGCAATGTCATGAATCTGGGTGGCGGATCCTGCTTCGTGGCCCTGCGCGTCCAGCACCTGCCAGGTCAGCGTGATATGTTCCTGCGGGGTGGTGGAGGTAGTCATGACGGCATTGTTCAGGACCACCGTGCAGCGCACCGTGTAATCCGCGCCGGTCGCACTGTGGCGGATGTCCTCATGCGCATCGGGAAAGGCCGCGCTGAACGCACGGGCCAGCGCGCGGTCGCCATCGCCCGGCGCATCGTGCACGCCCGCGAAATAGACATGCGCCGGACGGTTCTTGAGGCTGTTGGGGTCTTTCTGCATCTGCGCGGCGCGTATGCCGGTCAGCAGATCCGCCACGCCGGGTGCTGCCTCCTGCGCGGAGCGCACCGTGGCCTGCCCGTCCTTTGCCTGCCACCGGACGGCGGGCACGGGCGCGCCATTCATATGGCCGCGTTCCTCCCCCTTCGGGGTGATGACAGCGTAAACCGGGATCACCGCGCCATCATGGAATTCGGCTGTCATTTTCAGCCACCAGTCACCCGGATGCGTGGCCTGCGCCATGGCGGGCACGGACTGGGCCAGCATGGCGTCGACCATGGCGTGCTGCCAGACCCCCGCCCCCGCCATGTCCGTGCCTGATTCGGTCGAGAGGGGTATGGCCAACCGGGCCGTGGGGGCCTGCGGCACGCCGCCCGTACCATCATGGCGGAACGGCTGCGGCACGCTGACACATCCACCAAGCAGGGAAAGCATGACGACGGCGGAAAGCGGGACCAGCCGCCGGACGGAAACTTCTGGCATCATGCTTACTCTATATCGCCCGGCAGGCGATAACGGAAATCTGGTGCCCGATGGCTCCGCCACCGGCCAGCGTACGGCGGCGATGGCTGAAAAAGCGGACTTCATCGGACAGGGTATCGAGTCCCAGCGCCGTCGCCTCCGCAACGCCACACTGATTGAGACGCATGACACAGTAGCCCGGCAGGTCGAACATGAAATGCCCCGCGCGTGACGCCGGGGTGAAGAACGCGGCCCCCCCGGCATCCTGCGCCAGCACCGCATCGCGCATGTCCGGCCCGACCTCGTAACCCTGCGGGGCGATGCAGGGACCGACGACGGCGCGGATGTCGCCCGCCGGGCAACCCAGCGCCTCCATCCCCGCCAGCGTCGATTCCAGAATGCCCCCGCACGCGCCACGCCAGCCCGCATGCGCCGCCCCCACCACCGTGCCCGCCGCGTTGCTGAACAGCACCGGCGCGCAGTCCGCCGTAATCACGCCCAGCGCCAGGCCGGGGCGGCAACTGACCATGGCGTCGCCTTCCGGCCCCCGCCCCGTCTTCCACGGGGCATCGACCGTAAGGGTCCGGTCGCCATGCACCTGCGTCAGCCCCAGCAGGTGATCGGGCGCCACCCCCATATACGCCGCCACGCGGCGGCGGTTCTCCCGCAGGGCCACGGGATCATCCGCCGAACGGACCGAGCAGTTCAGCGTGGCGTACGGCCCGGTGGACACGCCGCCCTGCCGGGTAAAGAAACCATGCCGGATCCCCGCGAAAACCGGGGACCGGACCACCTGCCGGTCGGTAATCCCGCCATCCGTCATGGTGCGTCTCCTTCATTGCCTGCCGCCGCACGCGGACCGGCAAAACCGGGCAGGCTCCCCTCCAGCCCCGCCGAGAGCCCCAGCACGCGAAACAGCCGGCCCATGTGTTCCGGCGCGGCCAGCCGTGCGGTCGCGGCCCGGATTCCATCGGCCTGATCCGGGGCCGCGCGCGCCAGTTGTTCGCTGCGCGCATGCAGCCCGAGTGCGGCCAGGAACGCACCCTGCGGTTCGCTGCCCCATACATCCACGCCACCCGCCACCTGCGCGATGGCGCGAAAATCCACATGCGCGGTCAGGTCCGCGGCCCCCGGATCGCGCAGCGGGTCGGCGGGGCTGCCGTGGCGCAGCGCCTGAAGACTGTCCCCATGGGCGGGGGCATCATAGCCATAATCAATCAGCACGGCCGCGCCGGACCAGCGGCGCAGCCTTTCGACCACCGCGCGGGTAAAATCCAGCGCGGGCTGGCAGGTTTCCAGCACGCCCCCTTCCGGCACCGCGCGCGCGGCGGCGGGATGACCGGGCGGGAAAGACGCGGGATGGCGGATAAAGACGCCACCATGCACGAAGCGTTCGTCCCATCCGTCCGCGCGCCTTACGAACTGGCGGATGGGCAGCGCATCGAAAAACTCGTTCGCCAGCAGGATCATCGGCCCATCCGGCACGCCCGCGATCGAGTCATGCCAGCTTACGGGCCACGCCGCCACATCGCGCAGCGCCTGCGCCTGTTGCGCGCGCAGGCGGGGCGAGGTCTCGATCAGGTGAACCCGCGCCGCCGCATGGCATGCCGGGGCCACGCGACGGACAAGGCGCAGCGCATCGGCCATGAGCGTGCCGCGCCCCGGACCCGCCTCCACCAGCACGAAGGGATCGGGCCGCCCCAGAAGCTGCCAGACAACGGCTGCCCACGCCCCCAGAAGTTCACCGAATACCTGCGATATTTCCGGGGCGGTGATGAAATCGGAAAACGGATCCCGCCCGGCGTAATAGGCGGCGTTGGCCCGGCCCATGAACTGGTCCAGACGCTCGCCCCGCCCGCTCACCGCGCGGCTCCGTCATTTCCGTCCGTGGCGTCCGGCTCCGCCATGACCACGGTGCGGGCCGGGCGCATCCATGCGTTCAGCATGAGCCCCGCCCCGCCAATGGCCATGGGAACGCACAGCACCTGCCCCATCGTCACACCAAAGGGCAGGAAGCCGATGAACGCATCGGGCTCCCGGAAACATTCGCACACCGTGCGCGCCACCGCGTAGCCGAACAGGAAAAGCCCCGCGATAAACCCCGGATGCTGCCGCACCCGCAGGCTGCGCGAGACGCACCACAGCAGGGTGAACAGCAGCAGCCCCTCGCCAAAGGCTTCATACAGTTCCGACGGGTGGCGCGGCTCTGGCCCGGCATCGGGAAAGATCATGGCCCATGGCAGCCACGACGGGGCCGGACGCCCCCATAATTCCCCATTGATGAAGTTGGCGACGCGCCCCAGCCCCAGCCCGATGGGCACCACGGTCGTGATCCGGTCGGAAAAAGCCAGAAAACTCAGACCGTTCAGCCGCGTAAATACAATCAGCGCGACAATCACCCCCGCCGCCCCGCCATGAAAGGACATGCCCCCATGCCACACCTGAAGGATGGCGAGCGGATGGGCCAGATAATAGCCGGGCTGGTAGAACAGGATGTAGCCCAGCCGCCCCCCCAGCACCACGCCCAGCGTCGCCCATGTCAGGAAATCATCCACCTGCAGCGCACTCGCCGCACGCGGCGCAAGGGCGGCGAGATGGCGTGCGATCCGCCACCCCGCAAGCAGCGCCACGATATAGGCCATGGCGTACCACCGTATGGCGATCGGCCCGAAATGGACCATTACCGGATCAAACTGCGGAAAGATCAGGACAGGCAGCATCAGCCCACTTTCGTTGTCATGGTTGGGGCGCATGCGGAGGCACCACAATCGTGCGGATAGCCCTGAGGCGGCAATGTGTCTATAGTAGCGCCTTTCATCCGCGCGGTGTGTTTAGACAGACGCGGCGCGAAACGTCATGGAGTATCCACTATGTCCGCCAGGCCCCGTATTCTTGATGACCTCGCCGGTGTGGCCGGGGGCGCGTTTTCGGCGCTGACCGGCGTGCGTGAGGAAATCGGCGCCATCGTCCGTGCCCGGGTGGATGAGACCCTGAGCGGCCTGAACCTGGTGCGCCGGGACGAATTCGAGGTGGTGCGCGAGATGGCAAGCCGCGCACGCCAGGCGCAGGCCAGCCTTGAAAGCCAGATCACCCGGCTGGAAGAACGCGTGTCCGACCTTGAGGCAAGCCTGACTTCCCCCGCCCCGGGGCGCTGAGTACAACGCTTGCAGCCAATGCCCGCGGACCATAGTGTAATAGAACGGTCCGCGCCCTGATTCCCCGCAACAGGGCACGGACCAGGTTGCAGAGACACGGAATCCGGCGTCACGGCCGGATCTCCTCCACGACGGCTTCGGGGAGTGCCACATGCCTGCTCTGACTCACACAGCAATCGTACGCAATACGAACCCACTCGATCTGATGGAACAGATCGTGGGTGGATATGACTGGAATTTCGAACGCCGCAGCGATTCGGAAATGGCGGCCGAAGCACCGGGCAAATGGTGCGATTATGGCCTGTTCTTCTGCTGGTCGGAGGAGGTGAGCGCCATGCATTTCACCTGCACCTTCGACCTCAAGGTCCCCGCCGAGCAGCGCCGCAACCTGTTCGAACTGGTGGCACTGGCGAACGAGCGGCTCTGGATCGGCCATTTCGGCATGGATATGGAACATGGCACGCCCGTGTTCCGCCATGCGGTCCTGCTGCGCGGCTCACGCGGGGCGTCCATGGAAAGCCTGGAGGACATGATCGACATCGCGCTGACCGAGTGCGAGCGTTTCTACCCCGCGTTCCAGTTCGTGCTGTGGGGCGGCAAGAAACCGGCCGAAGCGCTGGAAGCGGCCATGCTCGACTGTGCCGGGATGGCGTGATGACCGAACCCCTTCCTCCCCTTCTCCTTGTCGGGTGCGGCAATATGGGCGGGGCCATGCTCGATGGCTGGCTGAAGGAGGGCCTCGCGCCGTCCTTCATCATCGACCGGCACCGCGACTCCGTTCCCGCCCCGCACCACCTCGTGCGCAGCCCGGATGACGTTCCGGACGATTTCCATCCCGCGATGATCGTGCTGGCCACGAAACCGCAGAAGGTGGACGCCGTCATGGCGGCCATCGCGCCCTTCGCCCTGCGCGCGCCCGTCCTGTCCGTTCTGGCGGGCCGGACCGTGACGGGGCTGGGTGACGCGCTGGCCGACCAGTTGCCCGCGGGCAGCCCGCTGCCGGTCGTGATCCGCGCCATGCCCAATACGCCATGCAGCATCGGCCAGGGCATGACCGTCTGCTACGCGCCGCCCATCGCCACGCCCGCGCAGCGCGCCCTGTGCACGCGGCTGCTGCGCGCGGTGGGGGATGTGGCATGGATCGAACATGAAGGGCAGATGGATATGGTCACCGCCATATCCGGCAGTGGTCCGGCCTATGTCTTCCTGCTTGCCGAAATCATGGAGCAGGTGGGCGTGGCGGGGGGACTGCCCCCCGCCCTTGCGCGCCAGATCGCGCGCCAGACCGTGGCGGGAGCGGGGGCGCTCATGGTGCAAAGCGGGATCGAATCCGCCACCCTGCGCCATAACGTGACCAGCCCCGGCGGCACCACACAGAAGGCGCTGGAGGTGCTGATGGCCCCGGATGCGTGGCCCGCCAGCCTCACCACCGCGCTGAAGGCTGCGGCACAGCGTTCACGCGAACTGTCCGGCCCGCAACCCGTTTCATGACCATGCGGCCGCCATATGGCCCGCTGCAACACCCCTAGCCCGGAAGATCAGGTATTTCCATGGATAACGATCAGTTTGACGCCACCCTTCTCCGTTCCGCGCTGGAACGTGCGAGCCTGCACGGATGGCGACGTGTAACGGTCGTTGACGCCGCGCGGGATGCCGGGCTGAGCCTTGAGACCGCGCGCAGGCGGTTCCCGTGCAAGGCCGCCATCCTGCTCACGCTGGGGCGCCTGGCGGATGAGGCGGCACTGATCGAGGACGAATCCGAAGGCAGCGTGCGCGAAAAGCTGTTCGACATGCTCATGCGCCGCCTGGATGTGTTCCAGCAGTACCGCGACGGCGTGCGCAGCGTCCTGCGTGCCCTGCCCACCGACCCGCTGCTGGCCGTGCTGCTGGGTGGCGCCACGCTGGAAAGCATGAAGTGGATGGCCGATGCCGCCGGGATGAACACCAGCGGGCTGGCCGGGGCGGTGCGCCTGCAGGCGCTGCTGGGGGTGTGGACCGCAACGCTGCGCACATGGGACCGTGATGACAGCCAGGACATGGGCATCACCATGGCCGCACTCGATCAGGCGCTGGACCGCGCGGCCCGCTTCACCGGGCTCGCCCCCGCCGATACGCAGGCCACCGGGACCATGAACCATGGCATGGACACCGACCCGATGGTCGATCTGCCGCTTGAACCGCTGCCGGAATGATGAAACCTGGCTGTTCCCCCTTTACGGGACAGCCCATTAGACATTAGAAGAACTGCGTATCGGGCGGATTGCGCGGTTCTTTTATATTGGGGCGTAGCCAAGTGGTAAGGCAGCGGATTTTGATTCCGCCATGCGGAGGTTCGAATCCTCCCGCCCCAGCCAGTTTTCCCGGCAAATTACATGGTAGTTTCTGGTGAAGCTTTTTTCAGGAAGCTTCGGGAAACGCCGCCTTTCTTGAAAAAAGGCGGCACCCGGAAATCCTGCTGCTCCCTATCGATCAGTCCGGTTTCAGTTCTGCACCTGCGCCATGCCGTCGGCGGCTGAAACCGATACGACAGGCGGCCAGAAAGCCTGAGCGATCTCATTTTGGATCTGGCGCAGTTCGCGCTGTATCCAGTCCATGTATTCATGCAGGCCGCGTACGATGATGTCCTCCACCGTCTGCTCGGCCAGCGTGACCCGCAATTCCTCCACCCGTTCGAGAATCGGCCCGCAATGGCGCAGCCGGTATTCTCCCGCCAGCGACCCCAGCGCACTGTAGACATTGCACAGGCTGTTGGAGAGGGACCGGGGAAACCCGTCATTCTTGAGCAGGAAGCCCACGATATTGGCGGGCGTCATGCCATCGGGCAGCACACGGCGGAAGGCATGATAGGCGGCGGCCGAACGCAGCACCGATGTCCACTGGCTCATGTCGATGTCAGACCCCACCCCCGCGCCGCTGGGCAGGAGGGTATGGTATTTTATGTCGATCAGCCGGGTGATCTGGTCCGCGCGTTCCAGGTTCTTGCCCAGGCTGTAAAACAGCCAGCCCTGATCCCGGTACAGCGTGCCCTCGGTAATGCCGAAATGCGTCTGGCAGTCCTGCTTGAGCCGGGTGCACAGGGGGGAGAGATAGCCCGCGCCGACATCGCCCGGCCCCAGTTCGATGACCCAGCGGGTGAAGACGTTCAGGTGCATCCACATCTCGGTCGAGATCAGGGGGCGCAGCACACGGGCGTTCTCACGCGCGCAACGGGCGAGGGACAGGATGGAGTCGGGATTTCCCTCCTCGGTGATGTAGAATGTCACGACCGCCTGTTCGGTCGCGGCCTTGTGGTGGCGGAAGAAAAACTCCTCATCCGCGTTGATGCGGATGATGCTGTCCCATCCCGCATCCACGCTGCCCGCCCGCACGGAAGACCCCGTCACCTCGATCAGCCGGGCCATGTTCTCGATGCGCTCCATGTAGCGCGCCAGCCACATCATGTTTTCAGCGTAGCGCGAAAGCAGATTGCGCAGCCCCGGCAGGAGCGGAGCGGGAAAGACCGAAACCTGTGTCATGATGCCAGCACCCATGTATCCTTTGACCCGCCCCCCTGCGAGGAATTGACCACCAGCGACCCCTTGCGCAGCGCCACGCGCGACAGGCCGCCGGGCAGCACCCATGTATCGTGCCCCGTCACGGCGAAGGGCCGCAGGTCGACATGCCGCGCTTCCACCCCCGCCGGGCACAGGGTGGGCGAAACCGACAGGCTGATGACCGGCTGGCTTATGTAATTGGCCGGATCGGCCCGCAGCCGGGCGCGGAAGTCATCCAGTTCCGCCCGTGTCGCGTGGGGGCCGATCAGCAGGCCGTACCCCCCGGATTCCCCCACCGGCTTGACGACAAGGTTTTCCAGATTGGCCAGCGTGTAGTCCAGACCCGCGCGCTCGGCGCAGATATGGGTCTCCACATTGGTCAGGATCGGCTCCTCATCCAGATAGTAGCGGATGATGCGCGGCATGTAGGCATAGACCGCCTTGTCATCCGCCACCCCGGTCCCGATCGCATTGGCCAGCGTCACGTTCCCCCGCCGGTAGGCGTCCACCAGCCCGGGCACGCCAAGCAGGCTGTCCGGGTTGAACACCTGCGGGTCGAGAAAATCGTCATTGAGGCGGCGGTAGATGGAATGGACCGGGCGGGGACCGGCCACGGTCCGCATGTAGACGCGCCCGTCCTCCACCAGCAGGTCGCGCCCTTCCACCAGCGGAATACCCATTTCCCGCGCCAGGAACACATGCTCGAAATAGGCGGCGTTGTAGATACCGGGGGAGAGCAGGACAACCTGCGGGTCCATGACCCCGGCGGGCGCGACCTCGACCAGCGCGCGGTGCAGGCGCGGGCCGTATTCATCCACCGGGCGGATATCGAGCCCCGTGGCCAGGTCGGGCATGAGGCGCAGCATCATCTGCCGGTCCTCCAGCACGTAGGACACGCCTGAAGGGGTGCGGGCGTTATCCTCCAGCACCAGGAAGCGCCCGTCGCGGTCGCGCACGAGGTCGGTGCCGTTGATATGGACGTAAACGCCACCGGGCACATCCAGCCCGACCATGGCCTGGCAGTAATTGGCGTTGCCCAGCACAAGCTCCGCGGGCACCACGTTGTCGCGCAGGATATGACGGTCGTGATAGATGTCATGCAGGAACAGGTTGATCGCCCGCACGCGCTGCTGCACGCCGCGGTCCACATGGTCCCATTCAGCGGCGGTCAGCACGCGGGGGATCACATCGAATGGCAGGACGCGATCGATGGCCTCACGGTCGGAATAGACGGTAAAGGTAATGCCCAGACGGTAGAACTGCGCCTCCACCGCGGCGGCGCGGCGGCGCAGTTCGGCCAGGCCGAAGCGGGACAGCCGGTCGCGCACCAGTTGCAGGCCGGGGGGTGGCAGATCCTTGCGGTTAAGCAGTTCACAGAAGAAATCCGGAATGTCATACGTCGCGAACAGCCCGGCCGCCTGTGCCGCCATTTTCATATCACTCATGCCCTGCCCCCGCTGACTGGAGGTGGGTCAGGCGCGAAGGAATCATGTCCACCCACCTGTCGTTCATTTCACTTCCCGCCAGCGGAGCAAGAAAATCGCTTCTTGCCAAGAACGAATATGCATTCATTGACCTTTCGCGCGCAGATACCTGAAAAATACGATATTGCCGCCTTCGCCAATCCTGATAGCGTGTGTCAAGCATCCATAGCCGCGTCCAGCCTGACCATCGCCGGATCACGATGGCTGGCATGCGAAACCGTTTTCCGAGGCTAAGAGTGAGTATATGAACGCGCATGCCATGCTGGTCCATCATACACGGTACCGATACGACCGGCCCGTTCATCTCGGCCCGCAAACGATCCGGCTGCATCCGGCGCCGGGCTGCCGCAACGTGCTTTCGCATACACTCGACATCACCCCCACGCCCCATGTCCGCACATGGGGGGAGGACAGGTTCGGCAACCGCATCGCGCGCGTCAGCTTTCCCGAACAGGTCACGCACTTCGATATTACGGTGCGCCTGACCACCGACCAGACCCCGACGGACCCGTTCCGCTTCACCATAGCGCCCGCCGCCCGGCTCTGGCCGATGGAGGGCGTACGGCCCGATCCCGCGCTTGCCGCCTACATGCTGCGGCCCGGACAGCCGCCCGCCGCCACCGCACCCACTCCCCTGCTGGATGCGATGACCGCGCAGTGGCGCGCCACCCTGCCCTGCCCGACGCTGGACCTGCTGGTCGCGCTGACGCGTGACATCGCAACCCGCATCACCTACCGCATCCGGCTGGAAGCGGGCGTGTGGTCCCCGGAGCAGACGCTGCGCAACGGCGCGGGATCGTGCCGCGACAGCGCATGGCTGCTGATTACCGTGCTGCGCAGGCTGGGCTTTGCCGCGCGCTTCGTGTCAGGCTACCTGTTCCAGCCCGAACGTGACGCCCCCGGCCAGATGGGCTGCGAACTGCATGCCTGGACACAGGTGCATGTGCCGGGTGCGGGCTGGATCGGGCTGGACACGACATCGGGCCTGCTGGCCGCGCAGGGGCATATCCCGCTGGCCGTCGCCATGACCCCGCATGAGGCCGCGCCTGTCAGCGGGCTGCTGGACAAATGTGTCGCCACATTTGAAGCCGTGATGGAAACAATCCCCCTGCCCGCCCTTACACAGTCACCCTTACGCCAGCAACGGTCGATCCTGTCCTCATGAAGCTGTTTTTCTGCCAGTCCTGCCAGCAGGTACTGTTTTTCGAGAATACGGCGTGCGAACGCTGCGGCCTTGCGCTGGGCTACCTGCCCGAACAGACCACGCTTTCCGCGCTGGAAGCCGTGGGCGAAGGGCTATGGCGCCCCATGGCCGCGCCGGACGTCACGCGCGTAATGTGCGCCAACAACGCCTATGATGCCTGCAACTGGCTGACCGAGCCGGGGCAGGCGTTCTGTGTGGCGTGCAGTTTCAACCGCACCATTCCCAACCTGTCCGTACCGGGCAATATCGCGCGGTGGCAGAAGCTGGAAGTCGCCAAGCACCGGCTGTTCTACACGCTGCTGCGCCTTGGCCTGCCGCTGCGCAACCGGCGGCAGGATCCGGATGAAGGGCTGGCCTTCGATTTTCTGGACAGCCATGCCGATGGCACCCCCGCCATGACCGGGCACATGAACGGGGTCGTCACCATCGCCCTGAACGAAGCGGACGACGCCCAGCGCGAACAGATGCGACTCGAGATGGGGGAATACTACCGCACCCTGCTCGGCCATTTCCGCCATGAGATCGGGCATTACTACTGGAACGTGCTGATCCGCGACGCCGGCCCGGAACGGCTGGCCGCCTGCCGCGACGTTTTTGGCGATGACCGGCGCGATTACGCCACCGCCCTGAAGGAACATTACGAAACGCCAGCCCCCCCCACATGGCGTGGCCAGTATGTCAGCCAGTACGCGACGTCGCACCCATGGGAAGACTTTGCCGAGACATGGGCCCATTACCTGCATATCATCTCCACGCTGGAGACCGCATGGACCTATGGCATGTCCATCAACGCGGCGGGCGCGCATGCGCCGCCCCTGCGGGCGGACATATGCAAGGATCCCTATACCGAAATGTCGTTTGACGAGATCACGCAGGGCTGGCTGCCGCTGACCTATGCCGCCAACAGCCTCAACCGCTCCATGGGGCTGCCGGATTTCTACCCCTTCGTGCTGACACCTGAAATCCTGCGCAAGCTGTCCTTCATCCACGACGTGATCCGCCACGGCCGCGTGGCCTAGGCCCGGAACGCTGCACGGAACGCCGGCCGCGTTTTCAAACGGCCCTTAACCGGCCATCATGTCCGTGGCCCCCAGCGTGACGGTAATGGCGCTGTCATTCATGTCCCGGCAGCAGCCCCGCAGGGTGGAGATGAAATTGCTCAGCAGCGGCACATGCTGCCCCGCGCGCATGGCGATGGCCAGTTCCGCGCGGGGCGCCTTGGCCCCAAGCGAATGATAGGTCACGCCACCTGAATGGATCTGGTGCAGCGAACGCGGTACGACCGAAACCCCCAGACCCGCGGCGACCAGCGGCACGGTGGAGGCGATCTGCGGGGCCTGCTGGCCCATGCGGGGCGTAAAGCCGGCATTGTGGCAGGCGGACAGGATGGCGTCATGAAAGCCCGGCCCCAGTTCACGCGGGAAGATGATGAACGGTTCATCCGCCAGCATCTCCAGCTCCAGATTGGGCTGGATGGCCAGCGGGTGGCCCTTGGGCAGGGCGACAACCGTTTCCTCTTCCAGAAGCGGGGAGACCAGCAGCCCCTCCCCATCGGGCACGGGGGGACGGACAATGGCGATGTCGATGGCCCGGTCGTGCAGCGCCTTGCGCAGGGCGGGGGTATTGCTTTCCTCCAGGTAGATGGTGACATCGGGCCACACTTCCCTGAAGCGCCGCACCGTCAGCGGAATCAGGGGCAGCAGCGAGACCGCACCCGCCAGCCCCACACGGATATGCCCCTTCTCACCGCGCGCAAGCCCCCGCGCGGTGGACAGGAACTGCTGCTGCATGCCCAGAAGCGCGCGCGCCTGGTCCAGCAGCACCAGCCCGATATCGGTCAGCCTGACCCCACGGGTCAGCCGCTGGAACAGCAGCACGCCCAGTTCATTCTCAAGCTGCTTGATCTGCTGGCTCAGCGGGGGCTGTTCCATGCCGATCTGTTCCGCCGCGCGGGTGAAGCTGCCATTTTCGGCTACAGCCACGAAATATCGTAAATGCCTTAAATCCATATTTCATATAAATTATATATGGAAATGTCCTTCAATATATATTTGACGAAATAACATGCCATGCGCCACGTTTCGCGCCAATCATGCTGAGGATAGGTGTCTCCTAAATGAAAATTGGCCTGTTCATTCCGTGTTATATCGACGCATTCTACCCCGAGGCCGGTATCGCCACGCTGGAACTGCTGGAAAAGCTGGGGCAGGATGTCGAATATCCACTGGAGCAGACCTGCTGTGGCCAGCCAATGGGTAATTCCGGCTGCAATTCGGACGCTGCCGCGGCGGAAGCCCTGTTCGTGCGCAACTTCGCGCGGTTCGACAAGATCGTCATGCCATCAGGCAGTTGCACGCACCATGTCCGTGATAATTTCGATGCGATCCCACAGACCGATGAAGTGCGCCATGTGCGCGAAAATACCTACGAACTGGTCGAATTCCTCCACGACATACTGAAGGTTGACGCCTTCCCGTGGGCGGAGTTCAACCATACCGTGGGCCTGCATAACAGTTGCGGCACGCTGCGCGCCCTGCGCACCGCCAGCATGTCGGAACTGGGGGAAAAGCCGTTCTCCAAACCGATGGACCTTTTGCAAAAGGTGAAGGGCATCCGCTTCGTGACACCCAGACGCCCCGATGAATGCTGCGGTTTTGGCGGCACCTTCTCGGTGACGGAGGAAGCGGTTTCCGCACGCATGGGGGTGGACAAGGTGCGCGACCACCATCAGGCGGGGGCGGAGTACATCGTCTCGGCTGATTCGTCGTGCATGATGCACCAGCAGGGCTGCGCCGAACGCGCGGGGGTGCCCATCCGCTTCATCCATATTGCGCAGATCCTTAACGGAGCAGCCCAGTGAGCAACAGACCCGTCAACCACGCCCGGGCGGCCGAGCATTTCCTGGAAGACGCGCCCCACCTCAAGTTCCATGACGAACGCCTGTGGGACATGCGCCAGAAGCGCGACGCCCAGATGCACATGCTGCCCGAATGGCAGGAACTGCGCGAGGAAGCGTCCCGCATCAAGGAACACACGCTCGCGCGCCTGCCCGAATATCTTGAGCAGTTCGAGGAAAACGCGAAGAAAAACGGCATCCACGTTCACTGGGCGCGTGACGGGGCGGAGCATAACCGCATCGTGGGCGATATCCTGAAGGCCCACGACGCGCGCAGCCTGATCAAGAGCAAGTCCATGGTCACGGAAGAATGTGACATGCGGCCCTATCTGGCGAAACGGGGCGTGAGCGTCACCGAGACCGACCTGGGCGAACGCATCCAGCAGCTTGACGACCAGTTGCCCAGCCATATCGTGGTGCCCGCCGTCCACAAGCTCACATCCGACGTGGCCAGGATCTTCGCCAAGGATTACCACACGGACCCCAACATCCGGGATCCGCACCTGCTGGCCGAAGCCCAGCGCCAGGCGGCGCGGCCCGTCATCCTGCATGCCGACGCGGGCATGACCGGCGGCAATTTCGTGGTGGCGGAAACCGGCACCTTCGTCGTCTGCACCAACGAAGGCAATGCCGATCTGAGCGCCACGGTGCCCAACCTGCATATCGCCACCATCGGCATCGAACGGCTCGTGCCCCGCATGGCCGATCTGGGCGTGTTCATCCGCCTGCTCTCACGCAGCGCGCTGGGTTCGCCCATCACCCAGTACACCACCCATTTCCGTGGCCCGCAGGATGGCGGTGAGATGCATGTGGTGCTGGTGGACAATGGCCGCTCCACCCGCCTGGGCATGGATGATTTCTGGACCTCGCTCAAGTGCATCCGCTGTGGCGCGTGCATGAATACATGCCCGGTTTACCGCCGCTCGGGCGGGCTGTCCTATGGCGCGGTCTATTCCGGCCCGATCGGCGCGATCATTGATCCCACCTTCAACGAACACAAATACAGCACGCTTCCCTTCGCCTCGACCCTGAATGGAAGCTGCACCAATGTCTGCCCGGTCAAGATCGACATTCATGAACAGTTGTACAAATGGCGGCGCGTGCTGGTGCAGCACCGCGAAATGCCGTTCATAAAGCGCGAGATCATGCATATGGCGGGCAAGCTCATGGGCCAGCCCAAGATGTACCGCGCCGCGCTGCGCACGACCGAGGCATCGCTTGAAAGCCTGCCGCGCTTCGCGCTGTACAACTGGCTGAACCCGTGGGGCAAGCACCGCGAACTGCCGCATCCGATCAAGGAGACATTTCACGACTGGTACAGGAAAAACCGCGCCACCCCTGCGGCCACCGCACCGGAGAACAAGAAATGAGCGCACGCGACACCATCCTGCAGGCCCTGCGGGCCAACCGCCCCACGCCGCAGAACCATCCGCTGCCGCCGGTCGTCACATTGGGGGATCTGGATGCAGGCCGGGAACGCTTCATCACCAACCTGAAAATACTGGGCGGCGATGTGCTGGAGCCGGTGGCGGGCGAAACGCTGGATGACGCCATCAGACGCCGCCACCCCGATGCGAAGGTGATCTGCTCCACCGTGCCCGAAGCCAGCGGGACATTGCCCGTGGCGCGCATCAAGACACCGCAGGACGTCGCACCTGTGGACGTGGCCGTGGTGCGCGCGGCGTTCGGCATCGCGGAAATGGGGTCGATCTTCCTGAGCGAGGCCCAGCTTCCGATCAATTCCTTCGCGCATCTGGCGCAGCATATCGTGGTTCTGCTCTCGACCGATGCGCTGACGGCCAACATGCACACCGCCTACCAGACGCGGGCGGAGTTCAGGACCGCCCGCTATGGCGTGCTGATGAGCGGGCCCTCCGCCACGGCGGATATTCAGGGTGTGCTGATCCGGGGCGCACAGGGCGTGCGCTCGCTTTCCGTCTGGTTTACCTGATCCGGCGGGCTGCCTGCCATTTCCATGAAGTGGCAGGAAACCCCCGTTTTCAGACGGCTTTCTTAAGGTTCGGGCTGGCCTTGAAACGTACGGTCTTGCCCGCCTTGACCTTGACCGGCTCACCCGTGCGCGGGTTGAGCGCCTTGCGGGCCTTGGTCTTCTTGACGGTAAATGTTCCAAAGGACGGGAGGGTAAAGCCACCTTCGCGCTTGAGTTCCTTGACAATCGCCGCAATCAGGTCGGAGGCAGCCTGATTGGCCGCAACGCCCGTGCAATCAATTGAATCCTGTATGACAGCGGCAATAAAGGCCTTACTCATCGGAACCGTCTGCTCCTTCCTGGCTAAAAATGAATTCTGTCCTGACCCGATCCCCTGTCGAGCGGGACCACCATCACCCGCCCGGCTGGGCGAGCGCGGCTTGTAACCTGATGATGGGGGTTAGGCCAGCAATTTTTCGTTATCGTATATAATTTCATATTGATCTGATCAGCAACAACCGCATCCCTCCCATAAATGGCAGTTATACTCAGGCGCCGTATCAGTTCACAGGTTTTTTATATCGAAAACGCATCGTTAACCAGTGGGAAATTGTGACACCAGGGGACAATATCTCCCCATCAGGTCTTGAAATTCTGGGCCTTCAGGTCCGTCACCCCGACAAAGGTGATCCGTGTGCTGTCCTCAAGGCCGATGGTCGTGTTGCCACCGGCAACGGTCGCGTGGTCCAGCATGGACTGGATGGAGGCCGGGGTCGTGTCATAACCGGACAGTTTGACGATATTGCCCGACGATCCGGCAAAGTCCTGGATGATGTCGGTGCCACCGGCCTGACCCTTGATGAAATCGAATTCCGTGCCATCATGTCCGGCCCGGAGCACATCGTTGCCGGTTCCGGCCTGCAGCACGGCCTGCCCGTTCCCGCCGACCAGCGTATCATTGCCGCTCCCGGCCACCATGCGCAGCGTTCCGCCTGACAGGCCGCCATCCAGGGTTTCGTTCCCGCTGCCCGCGTAATAGGTCATGCCGCCGCTGCCATTGGCCGTCAGATCCAGCCCGGCGGTGCCGAATATGGTGGCGTTGCTTCCGGTAACCGTGTCGGAGATGCCGTTACTGCCACCAATGAATGTCAGGGTGCCGGGCACGCTGACCTGGATTACGCTGCCCCCGACACCGTCGATCTGGGTTGTCATGCTGGCGGAAATCGTATCGTTGCTGCCGCCGGTTACGGACAGCGCGCCATTCGCGGTGATGGAACTGTCATCGACCGCGTTCACGACCAGCCGGCCCTGACCGGAAATGGTATCGTCCTGGCCACCCTGTACCGTATTGATGGTCTGCCTGGTGTATTCACCTTCGAAAAAGCCACCGTCATCATAAGTTGTTATGGTGTCGTGACTCTCATCGTTCACCACGACCCCATCGATCACCTCTATTGACGAGCCGCCGCCATTGAATGTGGAGGTGGAGGAGGCGGGCGTATTCCAGTCCCCGCTGACCGTGGGCGTGCCCGCGTAGCCATAAACCGTATCCGACCCGCCCATGGTATGGACAAGGTCATTTCCTGTACCGCTGACAAAAACCGTGTTGCCCCCGGCGGCATAATAATTCACATCGCCCGCACCGGCATTGAACTCCACCGTGCCCAGATTGCCATCCATGACATTGATGGCGTTGTCCCCCCCATCAAGCGCGATGCCCTGGTTCAGCAGGGTGGACGTGGCGCTGCCGATATCGATGGCGGATACCGTGTTCCGGGCGGTAAAGTCGCCACCGCCCGTAATCTCCTGCACCCCATCCGCGCCAGCGGCGGCACGGATGGAGCGGTCGACCATGGCCACGCCAGCGATACGGTCCGACTCCGCAGTGGACGTGACGCCCCCCGCCACGGACACCGCATCGGTATCGATTGCCGCGCCATCCGCGGCCGTAATGCTGGAAAGCACCTGAAGGGCCGTCTGCTCACCAACCTGCTGCAACCCCTGTATGATCTGGCTGCTGTCCTGGTTGATGCCCAGCGTAAGCCCGGTTGCCCCGGTTACGGTCACGTATCCCATACATTCCGTTCCTTTTCCTACGGAAGCAGACCATGCCCGTACGGCCGTGCTACCGATGATCCATCACCCGGATCCCGCGGGAAACCGGAAGACGCATCATTCAGGACTAATATTGTCCTGTATTGGTTAAGAAATTCGGAATCAGGAGCGGATCAGTTCAGGGGAACACGTTCCTCCAGTTCCTCCAGCCAGATGCGCGCATTGCCGTCCGATGGCGCGCGCCAGTCACCACGCGGTGAAAGCGCGCCCCCGGCCACAACCTTCGGCCCATTGGGCATGGCGGACCGCTTGAACTGGCTGAACCCGAAAAACCGCCTGAGAAAAACACCCAGCCAGTGGCGGATTTCCTCCAGCGTGTAGGCCCGCCTGCCCTGTTCCGGAAAACCCGGGGGCCATTGCCCGCATTGCGCATCACCCCATGCATGCAGCGCCATGAACGCGATTTTCGACGGGCGGAAGCCGTAACGCAGCACATGGAACAGGGTGAAGTCCTGCAACGCATAGGGGCCGATCAGGGCTTCGGTGCTCTGCACCGCCTGCCCCGCCGTGGCAGGCACCAGTTCGGGCGAGATTTCGGTGGACAGGATCGCGTCGAGCACCGTGCAGGTGCGTGCCTGTTCCCGCCCATGGGCCATGACCCAGCGGATCAGGTGCTGGATCAGGGTTTTGGGCAGGCCGGAATTGACATTGTAATGCGCCATCTGGTCGCCCACGCCATAGGTACACCACCCAAGCGCCAGTTCGGACAGGTCGCCCGTGCCGATCACGATCCCGCCCGACTGGTTGGCCAGGCGGAACAGGTAGTCGGTGCGCAGGCCCGCCTGCACGTTTTCGAACGTGACATCATACACCGCCTCCCCCCTGGCAAAGGGATGGCCCATCTGCTCCAGCATCAGCCGGGCCGTGGGGCGTATGTCGATTTCATGCGCCTGTATGCCCAGCGCCGCCATAAGTTCGTGGGCATTGCCATGTGTATCGCTGCTGGTGCCAAAACCGGGCATGGTGTAGCCCAGCACGGCCTGCCGCCCCAGCCCGCTTTCATCCGCCGCGCGCGCCGCCACCAGCAGGGCATGGGTGGAATCCAGCCCGCCGGATACGCCAATCACCATGGTCCTGGCGCCCGATGCCAGCAGCCGCCGCTTCAGCGCCGTGACCTGTATGGTAAAGGCTTCATAACAGTCCTGATCGAGCAGCGCCGGATCACTGGGCACGAACGGAAAGCGGGGAACGGCGCGCCGCAGGCCGATAGCGCCACAGGGCGGCGTTACATGGAAGGTGATACCACACCATTCCCGCGTTACGGCATGGGCGTTACTGGCGAAGGTTCCCATGCGCAGGCGCTCCTGACGCAGCAGGTCCAGATCAATATCGGCCAGGACCGATACGGGGCCGGTGGGAAAGCGCGCGCTTTCAGCCAGTGTCGCGCCGTTTTCAAAAATCGAGGCCTGCCCGTCCCATGCGACGTCGGTTGTGGATTCCCCCTCCCCCGCGGCGGCATACAGATAGGCACAGATGCACCGTGCCGAATGGGACTGGCAGAGCAGCGTGCGCGTGCGCGCCTTGCCTACGGTGATGTTGCTGGCGGACAGGTTGGCGATGACCGTGGCCCCGGCCAATGCCGCCTCTATGCCCGGCGGCTGGGGCACCCACATGTCTTCACAGATCTCGGCGGCGACCACCAGCCCCGCAACGCCCGAGGCCGTAAACAGCAGGTCGGTGCCAAAGGGCACGTCCCGCCCACTTATGCGGATATGCCCGCCCCGCAGCCCCGCCCCGGCCGTGAACTGCCGGGCCTCGTAAAACTCGCGGTAATTGGGCAGGTAGGATTTGGGAATGACACCCAGTATCCGCCCGTCATGCAGGGCTATGGCGCAGTTGTACAGCGCGCTTCCCTGCACCAGCGGCGCCCCCACCAGCACCAGCGGCAGCAGGCCCGCCGTCTGTGCCGCAAGCCAGCCAAGGGCGTCATGCACGCGTTCAAGCAGCACGTCCTGCTGGCGCAGATCCTCGATCGCATAGCCGGACAGGCCGAGTTCGGGAAAGACGGCCACCACGGCACCATCCTCATGGCAGGCGCGGATGCCCGCATACGTGCGGCGTGCGTTTTCCATCGGGTCGGCCAGCGCCACGGGCAGCGTACAGGCCGCCACACGCGCGAAGCCGTGTTGGTACAGCCCATGAAACCCGGTTGTGCCGCTGCCTGCTGTCATGTCCCGCCTCCCGCCGGTATGGCCAAAATCACCTGCGCCGATGAACCGGCTGCTTTCTGGCGCATTGTTATAGGGCGGATGTCAATCCCGCGCCTGTCGCAACCACGATCGGAAGGAACCGGATCATGGACCTGTTACGCTGGACCATTACATTCCTTGTGCTGGCCCTGATCGCCGCGGTTTTTGGCTTCGGCGGCATTTCTGACACCTTTGCCTATTTCGGCAAGGTGCTTTTCTTCGTCTTCATCGTCCTGTTCATCATTGGATTGTTTTTCGGCCGCGGCCGCGGAACCTTGCCCTGATCCTGACCCTGAGCCCGTGACGCACCGGCACCAGCAGGATCAGGGCGTAAATCCCATCCATCGCCGCCATGGACAGCGGCAGGCCGGGCACCAGATACGTTGCCGCGTCGCACGGCTTGGCCGCGTGGCGCGGCATGGCGGCCAGACGTTCGGCAATGCTGCCGCCATGGAAAACGGGGGCGCGACATTCCGGCAGCGGGCTGCGCCACCATCCCTGCTCCACACCCACATGCACGGCCGAGAGGGCCATGGCCGATAACAGGACCGGAATGCACAGCCACAGCATGACCCGCGCCATGCCATTGGGCAGCACCAGCGCCAGAAGGCCAAGCCCCGCCAGAATCCGATAGGGCCAGCGTTCCCACAGGCACAGCCCGCATGGCACGCTGCCCAGCATGTGTTCGCTCCACCACGCAACACCCAGCGCGGCGCACCCCGCCACCACCATCAACAGACCAACCCCGCGCATGACCGGCTATGTCCGGCAGGCGACGGGCGCGGCGTCAAGGGCGCGCATGAAATCCGCCGCCCAGCTTACGGCGGTGGTGCGGCTGACCTCACGCTCCAGCGCCTGCCAGCGCGTGCGCCGCTCGGCCAGCCCCATGGTCAGGGCGGCATGGAGCGCATCGGCAATCTCGTCCGGATCGTAGGGATTGACCAGAATCCCTTCCTCCATCTCCGGTGCGGCGCCCGCGAAATGCGACAGGATCAGCACGCCGGGATTCGCCGGGTCCTGTGCCGCGACATATTCCTTGGCCACCAGGTTCATCCCGTCGCGCAGGGGCGTGATCAGGGCCGCTTCCGAACGGCGGTAGAACCCGGCCAGCACCTCACGCGGGAGCGGGCGGGTAATATAGCGGATCGGGGTCCAGTCGAATTCGGAATAGGCCCCGTTGATGCGACCGGTCAGTTCATCAAGCTGGCGACGGAGCTGGCGGTATTCCTCCACCTCCCCACGGGAGATGGGGGCCACCTGCAGAAAGGTCACCTTGCCGCGATGTTCGGGATAACGCGCCAGAAACGCTTCATAGCCGCGAAAGCGTTCGGGCAGTCCCTTGGAATAATCCAGCCGGTCCACGCCCAGCACCAGGCTTGCGCCGCGCAGGCTGCCTTCCAGCCGCGCCACCTCTGGGCCTTCCATGCTTTTTTCCGCCTGCGCGCGGAATTCATCGGGGTCGATCCCGATGGGAAACGCCTGCCCGCGTTCGGGCAGTCCATTCACGCGTAGCGCGTGGTTCAGGTTCTCGGCATCTTCGGCGGTCTGGACCCCAACCAGATCATAGCTCTGCATATCCTCCAGCAGCAGGTCCGCCCCCGGCAGCGCGCGCACGAGGCTCCATGGCGGAAAGGGGATATGCAGGAAGAAACCGATCCGGCACCGCACCCCCAGATCACGCAATGCCTGCCCCAGCGGAAACAGGTGGTAATCATGCACCCAGATCACATCATCGGGGCGGAGCAGCGGCAGGAGCGTGCGGGCAAACATGGCATTGACCGCCAGATAGGTTTCCCAATCCGTGCGGGAGTAGTTCATCAGGCCGACACGGTAGTGAAACAGCGGCCACAGGATGCCATTGGAAAAATTCTGGTAAAACCCCTCATACTGCTGGGGCGTGAGGTCGATGGTGGCGTAGGTCACGTTATCAACGCGGTCCAGCCGTGGCGCGGGGTCGCCACCGTGGAGTTGCACCTGCTTGCCCGACCAGCCGAACCATAGCGACTCCCCATCACGCAGGGCATCCTTCAGCCCCACGGCCAGGCCACCGGCGGGCTGACTGCGCTCACGCGGGGAAGGCACGCGGTTTGAAACGATAATCAGCCGCCCCATGCGTCATTGCCCCCCTGTGCCAGATGCGCAAGCCAGGCCCGGAAAGTTTCTGGGTCGGGAAAATCAACAGGAATACGCAGCCCGACCCCACCCAGTTGCACCGCCATGCGGATGCCGTCCTCATCCGTCACGTCATCGCCCACGAAAACGGGCGCGCGCCCGGCAAAGGGCGCGGCCTGCATAAGCGCCGCCACCGCATGCCCCTTGTCCACGCCCGCCGGGCGGATTTCCCACGCCATCTTGGCGGCCTGCACGTGAAAGACGCCATCGGTCGGCCCAACCCATTCATCCGCGACCCGCTCCAGCGCCGCACCCGCGTCCGGCGCGCCACGATAATGCAGGACCAGACCCGCCTTCTTGCGTTCGATCCGCACGCCGGGATGATCCTGCGCCAGCCTGTCGGCCTGTTCGTACCATGCCGCGGGCACCTGCGGCAGGGGGGAGCGTTCAATCGGCTGCCCCGGCGCGTGGCGAATGGCGATGCCGTGCTCGCCCGCCACGGCATAGGGCACATCCCCCAGGAAATGATCGATCTGTTCAATGGGCCGCCCGGAGATGACGGCCAGCGCATTGTCACATCTGGTACGCAGCCGCCGCAGGGTATCGAGCAGGCCGGGCGCGACCACAACGGATTCCGGGGTCGGCGCAATATCGACCAGCGTACCATCAAAATCCAGCAGGAACGCCGCTTTGGCAGGTGGAGGCAGCCGATCGAGCGAAGGAAAGGAAGATATCTTGCTCATTATGGTTCTAGCCTCCGGCAAAGCAGGCGGATACGCAAGCCCGGAACCGGTCCGGATGGTGGCCCGCATTGATACGATATAAATTAAACTATTTTCTAATTTCTAATGCAGCATCAGCGGGGCCGCCCCCCCGCCATCCGGCGCGGCGGGCGTGGCGGGAGGGGGTGATGACGCGGGCGGCGCGACCAGCGGCGCCTGCATGGGGGACAGGGGCTGCGATGCGCCATCGGCTGCCGCCGGGGCCGCGCTACCACCCGGTGCCGGGGTACCGGGGGGGACATCAGGCGTTGCGGTTCCATTCCCCGTCGGGGCCGGGGGCTGCGCCGCAACAACGGCAAGGGGTAGTGGAACGGGCGCGACGTTGTCACCGCTACAGCCGGTAAGCTGCACGTCATAAAGCGGGTTCTGGAAAATGCCCGTGGCCGGTTCCGCAACAGCCATCCATCCCTGGAATCCGGCCATGCCCGCATGCGCGTCGCGCACGTCCAGCCATGACGCGGCATCTGCCGGAAGCGTTGGCGGTCGTTGCAGGCATGATGTCGCATGCAGGGTCAGGCTTTTATAGGTCACATCCTGCCCCACGGGCACGCTCAGCATCTGGACATGGGCATCGAGCTTGTCCAGCACCCGTATCTGGGCGACCGACCTGCCCTGCCATGTATCGGGCGGGTAAATGGCGGGGGCTGCCAGCCATTCGGTTGCGTGGGCGCAGGCGGGCAGGCAGGCCAGCAGCAGGGCGGGCAGGCAACGGGCGGCCCGCTTCATGCCTTGGGGCTCCGCAGGCTGTTGACCAGATCATGCAGGATCTGGCGCATCGCCGCCTCATCCACGCCCATCAGGATCGCATCTTCGAACGCATCGCTTAAAATACCCTGCAATTCGGTATGGTTTTCCTGCAATATCAGCAATTTATCGCGGCAGGATACAGGGGTGCCATCGGACTGGGGCCATAGGGCCGGCATGGCCCGGTCATCGGGTGCGCCCTCCGTCATGGCGCGTCTCCCACACCGGAAGCAGGCGTTTGCGCGGCCTTGTTCTGCCGGGTCGCGGTCAAGGTATCGGTGACGGAGAAGATGAACTTGCTCAGGAGCTGCTCAAGGCTGATCGCGCCCTGCGTCTGCCCGACCGTGCCGCCGGGAGCCAGCATCTTCTCGTCCCCACCGGGTGAGAGGGCGATATACTTCCCCCCCAGCAGGCTGTCGCTGGTGATGATGGCCGCCGTATCATCAGGCAGTTTTATATCCGGCCGCACCGTAAAGGTAACCTGCGCCGCGTAGGTCCGGGGGTCGACCCGCTCGTCCACCACCTGCCCCACGGTAATGCCGGCCAGCCGTACGTCCGACCCCACGGACAGGCCATCGATATGCGCGAAGCCGGCATTCAGCCGGTAGCCCGATTCATGGGGGCGGCCCTTGTCCACCACGGCATAGGCCAGCAGCCCGGCAAGTACCGCCAGCACCGCAAAACCGGCGAAAAGTTCACCCGGCTGACGGCCCGCGCGTCCTGAAACAGCAGCAACCATGATGGCTAAGCTTCCCCACTATCCGATGGCGCACCCTAGCAGGTTACGCCCGGGACTTCATCCCTCGGGGTACCATGCCTCATAATCGCTGGTGGTTGAAGCCCGCTGTCCGCCCTGGCAGTCGCTGCCGGGGGGATGATACGCCTCCGCCGTGCCGGTACGGTTGGGCTGCCAGGGCTGCTGCCACGGCTGGCGCGCGCTTTCGGGCAGGGGCTCCGCATCCACATGGTGCAGCCAGCCCCACCATTCGGGCGGAACGGCGGATGCGTCCTCTCCCTTGTGGTAGATGACCCAGCGTTCATGCCGCTTTTCCCCGCCGCCGGTGCGGTTGAGGATACGGGCCTCATAATAGCAGCGGCCATCGGCATCCTTGCCAACCAGCCGCCCCTTGAATCGGGTGTAAATACGGGTGCCTAGATTTGCCATGGACATAGACTAATCCGCCCTCCGCGCGTGGTCCACGCGCATTATATGCATGGCTCCGTCACATCTGCGGGATCGGTTGCATGGCCCCGGCCGGAAAACCGTCGCGATGTATTTCCGGACACCTGCACGCAAGGCGGACCGCCGGACGCAGCGCTTTTGAACCCGCCTTCCACTTATCCCCCATATCCACGGTATCCAGTGGGATGTATAGTTGCGACTCCGGCCCGGACGGGTTCCGCCCGCCCTGTCGCAGCCGGTAAAACAGTGGCCATGACAGCACGAAGCCACTGGAACGGCGTGCGCATGCGCACCGTCGAGGCCGCAGCCGACCCCGACGACGCACCACGTTGCGTTACCCTGCCCGCGGACTGGGATGACACGGCAGCCGAGGCCCTGGCCCGGCTGGCCCCCGGCCACGGCCCCGCCAGCCTGCCGACCGAGGCGGCGCGATGGATAGATGACCTGTGCCTGGGGGAAATCTCCGGCCCCGTCATCCGTCCCGTCGCCCGCACGCTCTCGTGCCTCCTGCTCATGCGCCAGGTCGCGCCCGCGGAAAGCCTGTGGCATGGCCACCATGACCGCAGGCCCGCCTTCGTGGTCAACCTCGCGGCCTTCGTCGCGGCGGATAACGGGTTCATGGCGCAGGACTTCGTGGTGGCGCTGCGGCTGCTCGCCCGCGTGCTGCGCGCGGTGTCGCAGCAGAACGCCCATATGCGCAATGGCGAACTGCCCCTGCCCGAACCCGCAGGCCCCGCGCCCGCGCACCTGCGCCCCGTCGTAACCCCGGCGCAGGCCCCCGGTCATGAACGCCCGGCCCTTGCCGGGATTCTCCAGCTCACCAATCTCGACGCCTGCCTTGCCGGGCTGGGGCTGGATTATGACAGCGAGGCCGGACGCGACGCCGCATGCAGCATCGTGGCGCTGGCCACCCTTGTCGCCCATTCCGGCGAAGGGGCGGACGCCATGCCGCTGCCGCCCGTGCGCAGCATCGTGCCCGGCATAAGCGAGGTCGCCCGCGCCGTGTGGCAGGAAGCCGCCATTGCCACGGACCAGCCCGCGGCCCGGGTGGAAACCGGCTTTTCCACCCCCGGCCCGATCGACGCGCTGCTGGGCGTGGAGGCCTGCGGCCTTGCGCCCGTCTTTTCCCCGCTGCGCGTGGACGGGCGGCTGGCCATGAGCACGCTGGCGCGCCTCGCCTCACGCGGGTTGACACTGGAAGCGGCCTTCGCCGCGACCCTGGCGGGTGAGACCGTGCTGCCGCTGCCCGGCGCCGCCGCGCATCAGGCCATGCACCGCGCGCTGGGTGGCTTTGCCGACCGCATGCCCGCCCGCCCCGATGTCACGCGCGACACGCTGGCCACCCGTTCGGGGCTGGAACGCGGCGTGCGGCGCAACCTGCCGCCCCGCCATGGCGGCTTTACCCAGAAGACCAGCGTGGGCGGCCACCGCCTGTTCCTGCGCACGGGGGAATATGCCGATGGTTCGCTGGGTGAAGTCAGCCTGACGCCCACGCGTGAAAGCCCCATGGTCCGTGGTCTCATGGATACGCTGGGCCAGGCGGTCAGCATCGGGCTGCAATATGGCGCGCCGCTGGAAAGCTATGTCGAGGCGTTCGCCTACAGCCATTTCGGCCCCGCCGGCACGGTGGAAGGCGATCCTGTTGCATCCTACGCGACATCCATGCTGGACTACGCCTTCCGCGCCCTGTCCGACGCCTATCTGGGCCGCAGGCTGCCAGATGCCCCGCATGAAGACATGATGGCGGAGAGTCCGGCCCCCATGCTGCCGCTTGACCTGCCCGAGTCCGGCCATGACGATGGTGATGATACGCCCCCCCGGCGGCGCGGGCTGCGACTGGTCGGTTAGTACCGGCCCCGCCCGACCGCCCCAGATACAAGGATGACCGTGATGCCTGACAAAACCCCCGAACAGCGCCTCAAGCAGCTTGGCATCGTGCTGCCCACACCGGCCACGCCCGTGGCGAATTACGTGACGGCCGTGCTCAGCGGGTCCATGCTGACGGTCTCGGGGCAGTTGCCGCTGGTTGACGGCAAGCTGCTGACAACCGGCAAGCTGGGCGACACCGTTGCGGTGGAACTGGCGGTCGAGGCCGCGCGCTACAGCATGATCAATGTGATCGCGCAGGTGAAGGCCACCATTGGCGACCTGTCGCGCGTGCGGCGGGTGGTGCGGCTGGGCGGGTTCATTGCCTGCACGCCGGACTTCACGCAGCATGCCACGGTCATGAACGGGGCTTCCGACCTGGCGGTGGCGGTTTTCGGGGAGGTGGGCCGCCATGCCCGGTCCACCGTGGGCGTGCCCTCGCTCCCGCTTGATTCGGCGGTGGAAGTGGAAGGCCTGTTCGAAATAGGCTGAGACCCCAGCCACACCGACGCAAGGGAGCCCGTCATGATCCAACCGCCCCGCACGGCCCGCCCCCCGGTGCGCCGGTCATGACCGGCCCCATCATGACCCTGCACCGCGCGATAGCCGAAATCCCGGCGCGGGAATGGGATGGCTGCGCGGGCGACGACAACCCCTTCGTCAGCCACGCCTTTCTCTCGGCGCTGGAGGATAGCGGATCCGCCAGCCCCGATGCCGGGTGGATGCCCCAGCACCTGGCCATGCGTGACGCCGCCGGCCGCCTGCTGGCGGTGGCCCCGTTCTATGCCAAGAGCCATTCCTTTGGCGAATACGTGTTCGACCAGCAATGGGCGCAGGCTTTCGCGCGCGCGGGCGGCGAATATTACCCCAAGCTCCAGGTGGCCGTTCCCTTTTCACCCGTACCGGGGCCGCGCCTTCTGGTGCATGCCGATGCCCCTGATGCCGACGCGCTGCGCCAGATGGCCGCGCGCGCGTTGCGCCAGGCCTGCGGGGAGCTGGGGCTGTCCTCCGTCCATGTCACGTTCTGCACCGGCCATGAATATGACCTGCTGGGCCGCAATGGATGGCTGCAACGCCTGGGCGTGCAGTACCACTGGGACAATGAGGGTTACGCCACCTTCGACGATTTTCTCGACACCCTCGCTTCGCGCAAGCGCAAGGCCATCCGGCGTGAACGGCGCGACGCCCAGGCCTGCGGGCTGAGCTTCCAGACCTATCGCGGCGCGGAGATCACCCCCGCCCTGTGGCGCCGGTTTTATGAGTTCTACCTCTCCACCGTGGACCGCAAATGGGGGCGGGCCTATCTCCAGCCCACGTTTTTCCGCCTGTTGTCGGAACGGCTGGGGGACAGGGTGGTGCTCATGGTCGCAATGCAGGGCGACACCCCCGTAGCCGGTGCGCTCAACCTCATGGGGCGTGATGCGCTGTACGGGCGCAACTGGGGGCGGCTGGAGGGCGACTGGCCGTTCCTGCATTTTGAACTGTGCTATTATCAGGCCATCGACTTCGCCATCGCCCACGGGCTGAAGCGGGTGGAGGCCGGCGCACAGGGCGAACACAAGCTCCAGCGCGGCTACCGCCCCTGCCTGACCCATTCCGCGCACTGGATTGCCCATCCCGGCCTGCGGGCGGCCGTTGGTGATTTTCTTGAGCGCGAGCGCGCCGCGATAGAGGCCGAACTCCCCGCGCTTGATGCCCTGACCCCCTACCGCACCGCGTTGTGATAACACGATGATGCATGTCATGCCGCGTGGTCCCGCGGGCATGATATTTACATATCGACTGCACTGGCGACCGACAGGCCGCGCCGATAGCCCAAGGACCGGACCATGTACGCAATGCGACTGCTTGCCCCCCATACCCCCCTGCAATGGACCGAACTGCCCGACCCGGAACCGGGGCACGGGCAGATCCGGGTCAAGGTCGGGGCCTGCGGCGTATGCCGCACGGACCTGCATGTGGTTGACGCGGACCTGCCGTTTCCCGGTCATGCGCTGACACCGGGGCACGAAATCGTGGGCCGGATCGACGCCATCGGCCCCGGCGTGACCGACCTGAAGCTGGGCCAGCGCGTGGGCATACCATGGCTTGGGCATACCTGCGGCTGCTGCCATTACTGCGAGACCCAGCACGAGAACCTGTGCGACCACCCGCTGTTCACCGGCTACACGCGTGATGGCGGCTATGCCACGATGGCGGTGGCGGACGCGCATTTCACCTTTCCGCTGCCAGAGGGCGATGATGACGTCGCCATGGCGCCGCTGCTGTGCGCGGGGCTGATCGGCTGGCGCTCACTGGTCATGGCGGGCACACAGGCGCGGCGCATCGGGCTGTACGGCTTCGGGGCCGCCGCCCATATCATCGCGCAGGTGGCGATATGGCAGGGCCGCTCGGTCTATGCCTTCACCCGGCCGGGGGATACGAAAACGCAGGAATTCGCCCGCAACCTGGGGGCGGTCTGGGCGGGCGGATCGGACGAGACCCCGCCCGAACAGCTTGACGCCACCATCATATTCGCCCCCGTGGGCGCGCTGGTGCCCGCAGCGCTCAAGGCCGTGCACAAGGCGGGGCGCGTGGTCTGCGCCGGTATCCATATGAGTGAAATCCCCGCCTTTTCCTATGACCTGTTATGGGAGGAACGCCAGATCGTCTCGGTTGCGAACCTGACACGGCAGGATGGCATCGATTTCCTTGAACTCGCGCCGCGCGTGGGAATCCGCACCACGACAACCCCCTATCCGCTGCGCGAAGCCAACAGGGCGCTTGATGACCTGCGCAACGGGCGCTTCGAGGGGGCGGCCGTACTGGTGCCCTGAACAACACGGACAGGGGGAGCAAAACAGGCCGCCCATTATTATTTCTGGCTTTTGGGGCAATCCTTCTTTATGCACCGGCCTTCTCCCCTGACGCATGAACGGCCGGCGGCCAGTTTCCTTCCTGCGTCGCCTGTGTTCTTCATGTTCTGTCCGGATTGCCCGATATATGCCGTTTCCCGAAACCCACCCCGCCCTGCAACGCGCGCTGGACGAGCGTGGGTATGATGCCCCGACTCCCGTCCAGAAAGCTGTCCTGGATGTCGCCGCCGAAGGGCGCGACCTGCTCGTTTCCGCCCAGACCGGCTCCGGCAAGACCGTTGCCTTCGGTCTGGCCATGGCCGACACCCTGCTTGGCGGCGCCGAGCATTTTGGCCCGGCGGGCCCGCCGCTGGCCGTCATCATCGCGCCCACGCGCGAACTCGCCATGCAGGTCACGCGCGAACTGACGTGGCTGTACGCCCCGGCGGGCGGGCGGATCGTATCGTGCATCGGGGGCATGGACGCGCGGCGTGAAGCCCGCGCCCTCCAGCTTGGCGCGCATATCGTGGTCGGCACGCCGGGGCGGCTGTGCGACCACCAGTCGCGCGGGCGGCTGGACATGTCTGACCTGCGTGTGGTCGTGCTGGACGAAGCGGACGAGATGCTCGACCTCGGCTTCCGTGACGAGCTTGAGCAACTGCTCGACGCCATGCCCAAGACCCGGCGCACGCTGCTGTTCTCCGCCACGATCGCCAAGGAAATCGCCTCCCTGGCCCGGCGCTACCAGAACGACGCGGTGCGTATCGACACCCTGTCGGGCGCGAAGCAGCATGCCGACATCGAATACCGCGCCGTGGTGGCCGATGCCCGTGAACTGATCCCCGCCGTGGTGAACGTCCTGCGCTATACGGACAGCCAGACCACCATGGTGTTCTGCGCCACGCGTGAGATGGTGCGCCACATGCAGGCCGCGCTGGTGGAGCGCGGTTTCTCCTCCGTCGCCCTGTCGGGTGAACTGGGGCAGAACGAGCGTACCCGCGCCATCGACAGCCTACGCAAGGGCCAGGCCAATGTCTGCGTCGCGACCGATGTCGCGGCCCGTGGCATCGACATTCCGGCACTCGCGCTGGTTGTCCACGCCACCCTGCCGACCGATCCGGCCACCCTGCTGCACCGTTCGGGCCGCACGGGCCGCGCGGGGCGCAAGGGCGTGTGCGTGCTGATGGTCCCGATGTCGCAGCGCCGACGGGCCGAACGCCTGATGCAGGGCGCGAAGATCACGGCAAGCTGGTCGGGCGTGCCCACGGCGGCCGAGATCCGCGCGCAGGATGCCAGGCGCCTGCTGGCGGACCCCGCCCTGACGCAGGACGTGAGTGAGGCGGATGCGGAGCTGGTTGGCCAGCTTGTTGAAGGCCGCACCAGTGAGCAGCTTGCCGCCGCCCTGCTCCAGATGTATCGCGCCCGCCTGCCCGCGCCGGAAAATGTGCGCCATATCACGCCCGATGCGCCGCGCCCCATGCGTGAAGGCCGTGAAGGCACGCCCCGCCCCCCGCGTGAGAGCTACGCGAGCAGCGAGCCGGGCGCATGGTTCGCCATGAGCGTCGGCCGGCAGGACAAGGCCGACCCGAAATGGCTGATCCCGCTGATCTGCCGCCTGGGTGGCGTGCGTAAGGCGGATATTGGCGCCATCCGCATCAACGATACCCAGACCCTGTTCGAGATCACGCCGGATTCCACCGAGAAATTCCGCTCGTGCATCGCCTCGATCGAGAATGATGAAGTCCAGATCACGCCCGCCAGCGCGCCCGCCGGTGGCCCTGCCCGCCGCAGCGGCCCGCCGCGTGGTGGCCCCCGGCCGTTCGCGCGCAAGCCCGGCGGCGGTGGCAGCCGTCCCGGCGGGTTCGGTGGGCCGCCGCGCAGCGGCGCGTCCTCGCGCAAGCGGCCCCGCTCCTGAGTCCGTGGGCAGAAACCCGACACGTAACTGAGCGTTTCATTCATGCCCGGCACTGCCGGGCATGTTTTTATGTGCTCAGGAAAAAGGTCTGCCCGTGCTGAACATATCCCGCTCCGCCCTGGGCCTTGTCGGCCTGCTCGCCCTCTGCACCGCCACGGACCGGCCCGCCAGGGCGGCCGATACCGCGCTGGCGGCCCAGCTCGCCACCGCCACCGGGCGTTACGCCACCGACACCAACCTGTTTGGCGCGGGCCCGCTGGCCATCGTGCTGAAACAGGAGCTTGGCCCGCAATATGCCGACTTCCTGCGGAACATGCAGGTCGCAAGCCCGCTCCAGCCTATTGGCGACATCGTGTTCATGACGGGAAACAGGCAGCATGAGGGCGGAAGCAGCATCGCATGGCTGCTTGTCGATCGTACGGGCCGCAACATGACCGTGGGGATCGTGAACCCCGGTCAGCTTTCACTTTACGGGTTCGGCCCCACACCCATTACCAAGCCCGCGGATGTACGCACCCTGCTGGAAAACATGGGAAATGTCCCGCCCTTCTGCAATCCGCCGCAGGATCTGCAGCCTGGTGCGAAGCTCCAGTGGCAGGCGACGCTTGAGCATGGCGCGACCTGCATCTATCGCATCGGGCTGCATCGGGGGGAAAAGGTTACGGCGCGGCTGGACGCCATACAGGGCAATCCGGTCCTGCGCGTGATCGACCCCCGCCTTGCGCAACCCGGCAACGCGCAGGCCTGGCTCGTCCTGCATGATGATCTTTACCTGCTGCAGGTCGCCCCCGGGCCGAAGGGGCAGGCCCCGCAGCCCTTCGGGCTGACGGTGACGGCCGATTAGGGATGAGGGAGGAGTTGGCCGGTGCCCGCAGGCACCGGTCCTTCCGCCTTACTGGCCGTTGCCGCCCAGGAAGTTGCTGACATCGGATCCGGTCTGGTTTTTCAGGGTATCCCAGCGCTGGCGTTCCGCGTTCCCGGCATTGCGCAGCGAGTCCAGCCGGTTCTTGGGCGCATTACGAATCGCATCGAGACGGTCACGGCCGTTCTGGATCGTCTGGTCCACACGCGCGCGCCCGTCCGTCAGCTTCTGCTCTTCGGCATCACGGGCGCTGTCCCACCGGCCCACGGTATCCTGACGCAGGTTGTTCACCTTGTCATCATAGTCCTTGCGCAGGTTCTGCGGGCCATCCTTCAACTGCTGTTCGCGTTGCGTGACACTGTTGTCATAGGACTGGAGGCGACTGTTCGCGCAGTCCCCGGCCTGTGCCGCGCGGTCAAGCACATCCCATTTGGGTGTATTCTGGCTGCTGTTGCAATCCGCCGCCAGTGCGCTGGCGGCAGGAAGGACAGAGGCCCCGGCCAGGGACAGAACAAGAATATATTCCCGAAATTTCATAAACACTGCCTTGGAAAATGGATTTCTACATGCACTTTACCGAAACATGTATCACATCCGGGTCAGAAATATGACAATGCGCCATGTTCGTGAAAAGATATAATAACCCGTTTCCAAAATCGTAGGGCACACAGCACATGCCACCCTCCATACAGGCGCAGGGGACACCACCCCACGTGGTGGACACCCCGCGCCGGCCCCGTTAAACCATACGCCAGCACACCCGCCCGGCCATGCCTGAACCCACGTTACGGCCTGTCGTGACACAGCGACGGCGCCGTTACCCGTTCCTTAGCGGTCCCTGCCCCATGTGGAATGAACCCTATCTTGAAACATGCTGCCGTAGCGCGCTGCACCGGCTGAAACTGAGCGGAAACAACGGCCGCCCCACCGGCCTGCGCGATGACCCCTGCCTGCGCCGGCTGGAAGGCATGGGACTGGCCCGGACAGACCATAACCAGCGATTCGCCATGACCGAACAGGGCCATGCCCGCCACCGGACCGAAATACTGAAATTGCCGACATGATCAGCCATACCGATATCTGGCGCGCCCTGGACCGCCTGGCCGCCGAACGGGGACTGACCCCTTCCGGCCTTGCGCGCGCGGCGGGGCTGGACAGCACGACCTTCAATCCCTCCAAACGGATCACGCCCGCCGGTCGCCCGCGCTGGCCGGGAACGGAAAGCCTTGCGCGCACCCTGTCGGCCACGGGCATCTCATTCGAGGGGTTCAGCCGCCTGCTCTCGGGCCATCACGATCCTGAAACGGGGGGCAAGGCCCATCACGCCCACCTGAAAATCGTGTCGTTTTCCCAACTGACCCATACTGGACTGTTTGACGAAACCGGCCTGCCGGAAGGCGGGTCATGGGAAAAATGGGACTTCCACGGCATGGCGGACCATCATTCCTATGCCGTGCATCTGGACAGTGACTGCATGGAGCCGATCTTTCGCAAGGGGGGCACGCTGATCATCTCGCCCACCGCCGCGATCCGCCAGTCCGACCGCGTGCTGCTTCACACCCCGCATGGCGCGCCCTGCTGCGGCATGGTGACGGACCGCTGGCATGACGCCCCCGTCACCGCCCCGCTGCACGAGCTTGTCCGCATCCATGGCCTGGCCGGAATGGACGACAGGGAAATCGTTGTGGACGGGAACACGCTCATCCACCGCATCACCATGGCCTGCATGTAACGCACGTTCACGGCATCCGTGATATTTTCCGCCCTGACGTGACAGGTAGCGGCTGACTTTCTCCCGATTTTACACTATGTCTCGCCCATGACCGACACGCCCCTCTCCCTGATCCGCAATTTCTCGATCATCGCGCATATCGACCATGGGAAATCCACCCTGGCCGACCGCCTGATCCAGGCCTGCGGCGCGCTGACACAGCGGGAAATGACCAATCAGGTTCTGGACAACATGGATCTGGAACGTGAACGTGGCATCACCATCAAGGCCCAGACCGTACGCCTGTCCTATCCGGCGGAAGACGGCAAGACCTACGTGCTGAACCTTATGGACACGCCGGGCCATGTCGACTTCGCCTATGAGGTCAGCCGCTCGCTGGCCGCGTGCGAAGGCTCGCTGCTGGTGGTCGATGCCTCGCAGGGGGTGGAGGCGCAGACACTGGCCAATGTGTACCAGGCCATCGACGCCAACCACGAGATCGTGCCGGTGCTGAACAAGGTGGACCTGCCCGCCGCCGACTGCCCGCGCGTAAAGGAACAGATCGAGGAGGTGATCGGCATCCCCGCCGATGACGCGGTCGAGGTTTCGGCCAAGACCGGCCTGAACATCGAAGCCGTGCTGGAAGCCCTGGTCAAGCGCCTGCCGCCGCCAACGGGCGATGCCACGGCCCCGCTCAAGGCGCTGCTGGTGGATAGCTGGTACGATCCGTACCTGGGCGTGATTACGCTGGTGCGTGTGAAGGAAGGCCGCCTCAAACGCGGCATGCGCATTCGCATGATGTCGTCTGGCGTGGTGCATGTGGTCGATCAGGTGGGCGTATTCGCCCCGCGCATGACAGCGGTGGACGAACTCGGCCCCGGTGAGATCGGCTACATCAACGCCGCCATCAAGACCGTGGCCGACACCAACGTGGGCGACACCCTGACCGATGACCGCCGCCCCGCCGAGGCCCCGCTGGCGGGCTTCAAGCCCTCCATTCCCGTGGTGTGGTGCGGGCTGTATCCGGTCGTGGCCGATGATTTCGAGAAACTGCGCGACAGTCTGGCCAAGCTGCGGCTGAATGACGCCTCGTTCCATTACGAGGCCGAGACCTCCGCCGCCCTTGGCTTCGGTTTCCGCTGCGGCTTCCTTGGGCTGCTGCATCTCGAAATCATTCAGGAACGCCTGAGCCGCGAGTTCGACCTGGACCTGATCGCCACCGCGCCGTCGGTTGTGTACCGCATGGAACTGACCAACGGCACGACGGAGGAACTGCACAACCCCGCCGACATGCCCGACGCCTCCCTGATCGAGAAGATCGAGGAGCCGTGGATCAAGGCCACCATCATGGTGCCGGACGAATATCTGGGCGCGGTGCTGACCCTGTGCAGTGAGCGCCGTGGCGTGCAGGAAGACCTGACCTATGTCGGCAACCGGGCCATGGCCGTCTATCGCCTGCCGTTGAACGAGGTGGTGTTCGACTTTTACGACCGGCTGAAATCGGTAACGCGCGGTTACGCCAGCTTTGACTACCAGATGGACCGTTATGAGGAGAGCGACCTCGTGCGCATTTCCATCCTGGTCAATCAGGAGCCGGTGGATGCGCTGTCGTTCATTGCCCATCGCTCGGCTGCCGAAACACGCGGGCGCTCCATCTGCGCCAAGCTCAAGGAACTGATCCCGCGCCAGTTGTTCAAGATCGCGGTGCAGGCGGCGATCGGCAGCCGCATCATCGCGCGTGAGACCATTGGCGCGATGTCCAAGGACGTGACGGCCAAATGTTATGGCGGCGACATCTCGCGCAAGCGCAAACTGCTGGAAAAGCAGAAGGAAGGTAAAAAGCGCATGCGCCAGTTCGGCAAGGTCGACATCCCGCAGAGCGCCTTCCTCGCCGCGCTGAAGATGGACCAGTAACCCCTTTTCCCGCCGGTCATGACACCGTTATGGCTGGCGGGAATGGAGAGGACGTTTTCCTCTTGCGCCGCCGGAAATTGGTGATATGTTCCGCACGCATCGGACACAGCCACCCGACCGGGTGGCCTGAAACCGGTAACGGCTGGAGAGATGGCCGAGCGGCTTAAGGCGCACGCTTGGAAAGCGTGTGTACGTTAATAGCGTACCGTGGGTTCGAATCCCACTCTCTCCGCCATGCCCCTGCAGGGCTTCCCCCGATGTGGGATAAATACAGCAAATAATATTGACAAAGTTTGCAGTAATTTTGGATTGCGGTGTCCTGTCCTACCCGCCATGATTTCGCTTATTTTCCAAAAATGAAACATAACGGCACGACAATTTCTTGTAATTAAGATGGCTTACGCTTCATAAAATTCATTTATAAAATAAATAAAATTAGAAATACTGCAATTTTATTTATTTTGATACTCATGACTGACTAATTCAGAATTTCATAAATATTTTACAAATCATTATCATGAAAACTGTTATGAGCCAGCACTAAATACTGACAGAAATTCAAAATATTCCCGGATAGTCTCCTGTTTTCCTTTCCACTGGCTCCATGGTTAAAGAATATATAATATTCGTAAACGGCCCTTCCCTATCACCTGTTGCCGGATCATGGTCACAAAATGATACAGAGTTATCGACGGATTGTTATGTTCCAGATAACATGGACCAAATCAGGCAACGGAAAACACTCCTCCGCGTTGCAGGCTATCTGACCCGGTGACGAAGCCTGACGGGCAAGGAAGTAAGAGAATCATTGAAAAATAGTGATTTGAACGGAAAAACAGCCCCCTCCACCCGCAGGGTCGCCGTTGTGACCGGGGCTACGGGGGGGATCGGGCAGGCGCTGGTGCGGCACATGATCGCGCGCGACTATTCCGTTATCCTGCTCTCACGCCAGACAGGTCGGGACATGCCGGGCGTAACCGCCATAACCTGTGACCTGACCGATACAGGCAGCATCCATCAGGCAGCATCCACAATCATGAAGGACGCACCGCGGATTGACGTGCTGGTGCATTGCGCGGGCGTGATCTCGCCCCAGAATGTGGGACAACTGGACAGCACGACAATCGCACGCCAGATCGCCGTTGACCTGACCGCCCCCGTTGAACTGACAAACTACCTGCTGCCTGCCATGGGGCGTGGGGGTCACATCGTATTCGTCAATTCAATGGCGGCCATCTTTCCGCTGGCGGGCAGCAGTGTCTATACGGCGGCAAAATTCGGCCTGCGCGGATTTGCCCGTGCGCTGGAACAGGAGCTGAGACCCCGGCGCATACAGGTAAGCTCCATCTACCCCGCCAGCGTCAATACGCCCATGTTGAGCCGGGAAATGGAGTCCGGTGGCTCGATATACAACTTTATCGACCCACCACAGGATCCGGACATTACCGCGAAACGGATAATGCAGTGCTGTGAGCGGAGCAGCCGCGAGGTTTTCAGTTCCGTATTCGACAAGGCATTCACCCATGCCTGTCTCTTCTCCATGAAGCTTCTCAATCTCAGCCTGCCGACCATGAGGTTCCTGGGGCGCAGGGGTTACCGCGCCTATCGGCGGCGCCAGCCCCCACAGGACATGGGCTGAACGGGCACGCGCGGTTCAGGCTTTTTCCAGAAGCTCACGCGCCAGTTCATTGTGCCGCCGGGCCAGACGGGCCGGGTCATGGTCGGTAAACGCACCATCGCGGATCAGGACCCGCCCATTCACGATGGTACATGACACACGGCGCGGGGTACAGAAAACCAGCGCCGCCACCGGATCCGCCTGCGCGCCCGCATGGTCGATCCCGCGCAGGTCGAAGGCAACGATGTCAGCCGCCATACCGGGCGCCAGATGCCCGATATCGTCGCGCCCGAGTACGGCGGCCCCGCCGCGCGTGGCCAGTTCCAGCACCTCACGCGCCCGCATCATGGGCTGGTTGTCCGGTGTTTCGATCAGGCGGCCCAGCAGCATGGCCTGACGGGCTTCACCCAGCATGTGACTGCCATCGTTGGACGCGGAACCATCCACCCCCAGCCCCACGCGCATGCCCGACGCCACCATCCGCCGCACCGGCGCGATCCCCGATCCCAGCCGCATGTTGGAACACGGGCAATGGGCCATGCCGGTATGGGTCGCGCCAAACCGGCGGATACCCGCATCATCCAGACGTACGCAGTGGGCATGCCAGACATCGCTGCCGATCCAGCCGGTGTCCTCGGCGTATTCGGCGGGGGTCATGTTGAATTTTTCGCGGCTATAGGCGATATCGCTGGCGTTTTCCGCCAGATGGGTATGCAGCATGGTCCCGGTTGCGCGCGCAAGTGCGGCGGCGTTGCGCATGAGATCCCGGCTGACGGAAAAGGGCGAACAGGGGGCGACGGCAATCCGCTGCATCGCAAGGGGTGCGGGGTCGTGATAGGCTTCGATCACGCGCTGGGTATCCGCCAGAATCGCGTCCTCATTTTCCACCACGCGGTCGGGTGGCAGGCCGCCCTGGCTTTCGCCCACGCTCATCGCCCCGCGCGCCGCGTGAAAGCGCATGCCCATTTCGGTCGCGGCCTCGATTTCATCATCAAGCCGCGCGCCATTGGGGAACAGGTACAGATGGTCGCTGCTGGTCGTGCAGCCGGACCACAGCAGTTCCGTCATGGCCGTGCAGGCCGAAACACGGATCATTTCCGGCGTCAGCCCCGCCCATATGGGATAAAGCGCCTGCAACCACCCGAAAAGCGAGGCATCCTGCGCCGCCGGAATAACCCGTGTCAGGGTCTGGTACATATGGTGGTGGGTATTGACCATGCCCGGCATCACCACATGCCCGGTCATGTCCAGCACCTCATCGGCTGCGGGCAGCGGGTCGGTGGGGGTGCCTATGGCCGTGACCTGCCGGTCATGCACAAGGATCCACCCCCCTTCGATTTCCCGCCTTTGGGCGTCCATCGTTACCAGACGCAGCGCATTCTTGAGCAAAAGGGCGCGGGCCATGCATCACCACCTTACAGGAACATAAAGACGTTTCGCTTATGCAGGCTTTTGGGGAAGATGCCCATATGATGGAAAATGGGAAACGCGATTTATCCGCCTTTTTTAAAAGCCACGGACCATCGTGTAGGGATAAGCTCACAGGCATACACCGAACCCGCAACCCTGAGGAAGGAAGCGCAAGCATGTCCACATCCCTGCATATCGACCCGCTTGAATGGGGGCACGGGCCAAAGGTCCTGGATGTTTTTGTGGAACCCACCTGCCCTTTTTCCGTCCGGGCCTTCAACAAGCTTGGTGACCTGCTTACCACCGTGGGCGCGGACCGGCTCACGATCCGGGTCCGCCTGCATTCCCAGCCATGGCATATGTTTTCCGGCGTGATTGTGCGGTGCATCCTCGCGGCCGCCACGCTGGAAGGCGGCAGGGAGAGCGCCCGCGCCGTCATGGCCGCGATTGGCGCGCATCGGGAGGAATTCGAATTTACCGATCACTGCGCCGGCCCCAACATGGACGCCACGCCCAACGACATCATCCGCCGGATCGAAAAGTACAGCGGCATCGCGCTGGCTGCGGCCTTCGCGGTGCCTGAACTGCAGAAAGCCATCAAATGGCAGTGTAAATACGCCCGCCAGAATGGCATTCACGTCTCACCGACCTTCATGGTCGATGGCCTGATCGACCCGGCCATGAGCAGCGGCGATACCGTGGAGGCATGGCGCCAGCACCTTTTCCCATAACCGGGCCGGGCATGGCGCGGATGGCCGGAAGCCCGCGGTCATCCGGCATTTTTCACCCTTCCCCGCCGGTCAACGCGACCGCAACGCGAAGGGGGCGGTCGGATATGTCGATACGCAGCGGCGTAAAGCCACGCGCATCCCCATCGCCCTGCACGGGCAGGGCGGGGCGCGCGGGGATTTCAACCCTCCGGCCCGTCAGGATCGTAACGCCTTTCTGCCGCGCCAGGGTACCGCGCAACAGGGCGAAACCGGCACGCAACACTGCCCCGATCCCGGCAACGTGGAACAGGACGACACAAAACCGCTGCTCCCCCTGCATCGAATGCGGGGCCAGAACATATTTCCCGCCGTACCGCGCGCCTTTGGATATGATGGCCGAGACCGCCTCATGCGCCACGCCATCCACCATGACCGTCATGGTGGGGAAACGGTACTGCCGCAGCGCGCCGAGCATGCTCACGACATAGGCCATGCGCCCGACGGCATTCTTCAGCCGGGTGGAGACGCCATGCACCACATGGGCGTCAAACCCGACCCCCACCATCTGTACGAAAAGCCCATCCCATGCGCTGGACTGGAGCCGCCCCGGCCAGATGGTCCTGCTGCCCCCCGCCGCGATGATACGGGCCGTCAACGCATCATCGAAGGGGAGTGCCAGTTCACGCGCCAGTACATTCGCCGTTCCCAGCGGCAGGATGGCCAGCACACAGTCGGAACCCGCCATTCCTTCGGCCACTTCGGCAATGGTTCCATCCCCTCCCGCCGCCACGATATGCGTGCAGCCAGGCGTTTGCGCGGCGGCGCGGGCCAGCACCGTGGCGTGCCCCCTGAAGCGGGTATGCCCGATCTCGACATCAAGCCCGGCCTGCCGCAGATGGTGTGCAAAACGGGCCACCCGCCCAGACCGGTGGCCCCCGGCACATGGGTTTACAATAATAAAGATCATTATAACCAGTTGATATCCGTAATAAAAGTTTTTGGGCACCGAGTTTTTCCAGTAATGCGGCGTTCCCTGAAGCTTTCTGGAAAAAGCTTCACCAAAAACTTCCTTATGAATAAGGCCCCGTCCCTGTTGGACTGCATGGGCCGGACAGACTGGTCGGAAAAAATTCGATGGTGCCGGGTGAGGGATTTGAACCCCCGGCCTTCGGTTTACAAAACCTTATAACAAAAAACAATTACTTTCGTAAGCTTATGATATAGAACAATATTTATTGGATGCGGGAGTTAGCATCATAATTTATGACGGCATTTATGACGGCTTCACCGCATTGGTTGGCTTAGCCAGCCGGCATACCGTTCCGTAGTTTTGACAGAACTATGTCCTAGTTGACGGGCCACATCATAGATTGACCTCTTTTGCTGCAATGCACGAATTGCATAGGTATGCCGCAGATCGTGACAGCGAAAGACATCTCCCTCGGCACCGAGAGCCTTCCGAAGAAGCACCCGAAACCTCCCTGGCACGTTTTTATAGCGTTGCCCTTGTGGAGAGCGAAAGACATAGGGCGAATCGGGCGAGCGTAGAATGCGACGCAACTCATTCGCCTGCCGGGATGTCAGCTCTATCACACGGGGTGATCGCGTCTTCGTCCGGGAAAATGTGCAGGTGGCCGGCACGGATCGTAGATCAAGCTGTGACCACTCCAGCGAAGCCGCTTCCTCCTGCCGGCAGCCTGTCCGGGCAAGAAAGCGGATCAGATCACGAAAGCCATCTGGTGCGCGCCGGGTCAGCTTCGCCAGGGCACGAATCGGCACAGGCCGAATCGGCTCGCGCCGTTCGGGTATTTCTTCCATTTCTTCCGGCACCGGATTCGCTGTGACCCATCCCGCGCGCCGGGCGACTCTCATGACACGGCTCATGATCGTGAGGTCACGACGCACCGTGGCTCCGCTGGCTCCCTTACGCATACGGGCAGCGGTATAGTCATGAACATCCACCGACGTGATGCCGGCAACGTCCCGGCCCGCGAAATAGGGATGTATCTGTCCCAGACTGGTCAGATATCGTTTCTGAGTCCCCGGCCGCAGATCAGCCATTTGCAGGTCAGACCAGCGGACCACTGCCTCTTCCCATGTATGGGCTGTTGGTTCGGCTATGCCCGCGCGGCGCTTTTCCGCCTGCTCGACGACTTTTTTGAGGAGTTTGCGAGCTGCCCGGATATCAGTTGTGCGTAGCGACTTTCGCACGTCGCGGCCGTTGACCTGGATTCGCGCGTAATACGTACCGTTGGCGTGGCGCCAGAGGTTCTTATCGTTGGGCACTCTTCAATCTGTCCTGGTCTGTCAAGGTAGGAGGCAATATCGGCCTCGGTCGTGGTCCAGCGTGATCCAACCTTGCACGCTTTCAGATCACCCTGCTGGCACAGCTTCTGTGTCAGGCGCAGGGATACACCAAGAAGCTCGGCCGCACGGGGTAACTGGATTCGCTTACCCATCAGGCTCCTCCCGTGTGTCGTTCGTTCCGGTCAGCAGTCCCCGGCCTTTCAGCATGTGCCTGCCGCCCTGATGCACAAGCTTGGCAATGATCGAAATGCGGCATCCCCCGGGGTCCGACAGGTAACCGACATAATTACCGTCCTTATCCTGTTGCAGGCTGAAGTCGTACACTTCCTTACCCAGAATAGTGCCCCTGAAAATCGGGTGTTCGCGCCAGTCCCGTTTCCGTGCACCGATCACGGTCGCCCCTCCATTTCATCCAGTGCGGCATTGGCGCCAGCCATGAACTGGCGAGCGTCCTCACTGGTCATTTCGTATCCATGGGATTGCAGCGCGGCGAAAACACTGACGCTCTCACCGATACGCTGTGTGGGCCAATAGGCCCACTCATACCCATCCCGCCATGCTACTGATCTGGTCATGGCACCATAACCACCCACATGCCGATCAGCAGGCCCCAGATCAGGCATGCAAAGACGATGGCATAAAGCATCTCCACCGGTGTCGGCAGGCGGTCCATTATCGGCATCGGCCGCATGTCATCATGTGACTCGATCATGCTTCCTGTCCCGGTTCATCAATAAGGCGGATATAACGATCGGCATTCGGGCATCCGATCACCACGGTATGCTGCTGTCCTGTCGCTACATCTTCCAAAATGACCGCCGGACTGGTGATCCAGCCAACGGAACGATAAAGCGGACCCCCTTGCCCAACTCGATAAAGCTGCACCAGGTCATTTTCCGGGTCATACGGTGAAATAGGCATCAGGATGCATCCTCCTGCAGGATGCTTTCACGTGTCCATGGCTCACAAGCCGGCCCAGGCGCACCAAAGTGCAAGGGTTGCCAACCGGGCGCACGGCCGACCAGCCACTGGCGCAGCTCGGCCACCTTTCCGGGCGGTTTTTCGCCGCGCGGGGCATAGTCCTTTGCAATGGCCTTGAGCGTGCTTCCGCTGACATGCGCCAGCATTTCGGGCGTATCGAGTTCAGGCATATGCGCATCGGCATTGATCAGGGCGCCGATATACTCAGGCCGGGCATAACTATCCGCCGATTTCCAGGTCGAAGTCTGTCTATGCGGTGAAACCACACTGATCGTGCGCGCCAGCGCCTCACCCGCCAGTTCCGCCATCCGGTTGAAATCAAGCTCCGGAACGTCACCGGCGGGTGAGACCAATGCGGCCAGAATGTCCTTCAGCCGTGAATCATCCGCCACATAGCCAATCAGAAGGGCATGAAAGGCATCTTCGGGCGTCATGCGCAGCGGGTTGCGTAATGCCCTGCACAACGCACTGGTGCGGACATCAGCCAGCAAATCATGCCCAGCCTTGGTAATCTGTGGTTCTTCTGCCGGGCTATCTTCCGGCCCGACAATCCCGATTGCGCTGGGTGCCTCATCCTCTGGCGCCTCCATATCGGCCGCCGGTTCGGCCTCAACGCTTTTCACGGGCTTGATGATGACCGATACCACCTTGCAGGCATCATGATGATGATTGACCGGCACGATGGCATATGCCCGTTTGTGCCGACTGCGCCTGGTGAGCTTCTTGTCTGCACCGCCCGAACTGTCCGCAAACATCCATCCGGCCGGAAGCTGTGGCAGCAGCGTCATGCTGTTGTAATCCACAAGCAGCGCGGGCTCATCACCATTCTGGATCAGGTCTTCTACGGCCTCAAGCTGGGCTTCTATGAAACGGGTAGCCTGCGTGGTAGTAAACTGTTCGGGAGAACCCGGCTCGGCAAACAGATCCTCGTCAAACACGATGCCCGATGCCGCAACGTCAAATAGGGCGCGATCACGGGGGATGCGACGGGTGACACACTCCGCCGCGATGCTGTTCCACTGAACAGCATCGCCATGATAAAGATGGCGCTTTAGCGCCGCCGTCTGTATCTCGTGCGGTGCCTGAGATATCTCGCCTAAAGTTCGCCAGCCAGGCAGTTCACGGCCCGTAAGGGCATCAAGTAATTCCGGCGCCAGCCGGCCCAGCCTGCTTATCTGCCCTATCTGGCGATCGGTCATGCCCAGCGCGGCTCCAGCCTTCTGAACCGAATAGCCATCGGCCACCATGCGCTCGATATGCCGCCACTGGTCCACGGGATCCACGGGAAGACGCTGGATGTTTTCGGCAGCCTGCGCCGCCTCGGCTTCCAGTTCGCTCAACAGCTTCACCTCAGCCGGTATTTCGGTCAGCCCGATACTCCGCGCCGCGTTTAACCTGCGGTAGCCTGCAATCAAAATATAGCCGCCGTCCGGGTCGGGCCGTACCAGAACCGGCTGTAATATGCCCAGCTCACGAATGCCCGCTTCCAGCGCCGCCGTGGCTTCCGCCGTGGGCATCACGCGGCGCATGTTGCCGTTTTCGTGAATGTTATCAATGGCAATCATCATGACACCCGCCCCCGGAAGGGAATATGCGCGACCTGCAGGGCGCTCAACAGCAGCTCCTCCGCCCGCAGGCGGCAGATGTCGGCATCGCGCGTGCAAAGGAGCGCGGTGCAGTCATAACCAAGCGCCGCCTGCTGGCGGCCATAGCGATCCAGATTGCGGGCATTCGCCAGATACATGCGCACCTTACGGGCGTCCGCCACGCTCAGGCGCTCAAGCAGAACCTCGTTATCAATGATATCCATGGATTTTCCCCTTGTGTCGGGTCGGGAAAAGAATGGGCAGCGCCTGGGCGCGCCCCGGGGCTTCGTCCGTCAATCGCGAGGCAAGGCTCTGTGCCTGCTCCGCCATGTCGGAAAAGCCGTGAATATTCAGATCGGCCGCCAGCTCACGGTAGGCATCGGCCGCGATCAGCAGCGCATCGGTCGAAAACCGGCGTGATGCCAGCAGAAGTTGCGCCGGCACGCGATAGCAGCGCGGAAGCGGGCGCTTCATATCTCGTAGCCTCGGGCGCAGATGGGCGGTGATGACGGCAATGGATGATGGTTCTTCCGATCCTGAAAAATGGTGATCGCGAGTAACGCCAGAAGAATTGCTGCCATCGAGATCATAATAGTCGGTATCCCGTCGAACGATGGGCCGATCTCGTATTCACCCAGCTTGAACTGGGTAAACATCTCCGATCTTTTTGTTGGTTTATCGCCCTTCTCATGCCTTGTAGGCTTTGGATCGGGGGCTGCTGGCCGCTCACGTTTTGTCGGATCATCGCCAACAATGATGCGCCTGGGCTCCGTCGGCGGCTCACTTTCGGTATGAGGCGGTATCAGCCCATAGAAGAACCCGCCTTCGGAAGGCTTCGGGGGTGGATTGGGGCGCGGTGGTGCAGGCCGTTTAACCATTGCCCTTCTCCCCCGTACAGACAGAATGCAAGACAGCGTGATGCTTATTCCAATGCTGCATGCCGGCAATCACAACTGCAAACAGGCAGCAAGCAAGTAAAGCCATAGGGATCATCAAGTAATCCCAGATACCGTTCTCGCTGCCCATGTCATGCCGCATTGGTGGGGGCAATGTTGGTGGCGGGGGTGGTGTCCGAGGTCGGCAATGAACTGGCGGCGGTCGGGGCGTTGTTGGCCGGCGGCCACGCTCAAGAGGCATGGCCAGCAATCCCGTCCAGAACCGTATCGAGGGCTTCCTGCGCCATGGCATCAGCCATCGAGCAGGCGCCGGCCATGAAGATGGCGGCAGTACACATCGAAAAATCGGTCGTGATCGGCTGTCCGTCTGAGTTCAGCTCAACGGGGAAATGATGCCGCAGCCACGTATCATCGCCGCCAAACAGGCCGACAAAAACACGCCTGGTGGCAAGCTGCCCCCGGGACAGGGTTTTGGTCAGCCCGGCATGATCACTAAAAACATATGCGTCGCCCCGTATACCTAGCGGCCTGACCGGGCATCCGCGCAAAATATTGTGCACGAAATCTCTCCATCACTGGTGGTGATGGAGAGATGTTGCTTATTGCAACATGTGAGGTCAAGCGAAAATGTTTATAAAAGCAACATACCGCGCGGGTGCTATCGTGCGCTACAAGCTAGTTGATGGTGAAACTACTGCGAATGTCGATGACCTTGCCCATTCCCACTTCCGATTCCTTCGCATCAGGGCCGTGCAGGTTCTGACCTTCGTCCCCTAGCAAGTCCTGCACTTTTGGATCGGCCTGGAACTGAGTGACTGGGCTTGTAATGAGCAAATTATATGTTCCAGCCGGAGCGTCATATCCGCTGTTGGAAAGCGGACCAACATGCACATGGCCGTTATGAACGGTGTAAGTTCCGCCGTCGTCAAATCCGCCACCAACTGGGTTAACATCGACGGAAACCTGCATATTCTCTGGCAGGTTAGTAGCAATATCGATAACAGGACGTCGGCCACCAGACACGGCTACCTTCATATATTCATCTGGCAGAGAATCTGCATGAGAAGGCGTAACCGGAAGTGCAGACACAAAAAAGAGCGCCAAGGCGCTCTTTCGATTGATCATGAGTTTTTCCCGGCTGTTGAGCGCGACATAATGAGTTGCAAATGAAGGTCGGCCTCATGTTCGGGTAACTCCCTAAATGCCTGAAGCAAAAGGGCTTCCTTGGGGGTCATCGGATCAACCAAGCAGCGTTCCCCCGTCCCATTGGCAAGCCAATCAAGCGAAACATTAAAATAGCGCGCGATAGCCAACATCAGATCCCTTCCTGGCTTGGCCCGACCGCGTTCGATATTGGTCAAATGTGATCGAGCCGTTCCGATTGCCTCAGCCAAGACAGCTTGGTCCATTTTAGACTGTTCGCGCAATGTTCTAATTCGTGCGCCAATGGTTTTTTGCTCGGTCATGCGTGTCATTTTGACCCGCTGGAAAAAAGCGGGGATGTTTCTGCCAACATCACGCTTGACCCTTCATGTTGTTTTTTGCAACATCGCGTGCATGAACACGCGGGAAATCCTCAGACGGGCCGGTGGCGTCGCCAAGGTCGCGTCCACCCTGGGTTTGCACCACTCCACAGTGTCGCTGTGGAACAGACGTAGTGTGCCCGCCAAATATGCGGTCGATGTCGCGGCCATGGCAGGTATCACCCCAGCCGAAGTGTGTCCTGACGTCTTTCGCGACCCCTTACCTCAAACCACACAACCTGATGGAGCTGCTGCATGACCTCGGAAGAATTGCAGGATCCCGTCTATCTCCGGGGCTGGTGCATCGATCAGGCCACCATGGTTCTGAAAAATGGCAGCAGTCTTGCGGAGATCATCGACATAGCAACCGGGCTGGAAAATTTCGTAAAGGCCGCTATCCCGCCCAAGGATGTTCCGGACGCGGGAAGCGTGGTGTCGCTATGCCCGTAATCCTAGCCTCCCGTTTTGGTGGCGCGCCTTACTTTGGTTTTCAGTTCGTCAATCAACTTGTTGGCCTTGCGCAGTTCGTCCTTCAGGGCCGCAACCTCTGCCCGCAAGGCCTCGTTTTCGGCACGAGACGCCGGAATGCTGTTGTCCATCGTATTCGCGAATCCTCCATGTGTTGGTGTGGTAACCCCATGGTGGTCCGACCGGGCCGGAGCGGCAACGCTCTGGCCCGTAAGGTCGGTATGTAGTGTACGATTTCATGCCTCACGCCCGCTTGATTGCACCGGGTGCGCGAACGGTCTCCCCAGCCCGTCGCGCACCCTTGGGCGTGTCGTGTGTTTCGTCCCTCCCTGTCCGTGTCTCCACCATCAACATTGTGGAGACTGACAGAGAGGACACCCAAGATGTTGGGTATTTCACCCAAGCGCGCGGGTATTTCACCCAAGGCCAACATGGAGACGCGCCGCATGTCCGGTAGCACCATGACCGAGCAGTTCCAGAACACCATATGCACCGAAGTCGAAACCCGCCGTGGCCACGGCCTCAAGGCGGCGTTTGTGGAGGTTGCAACCCTGTTTGGCCTGAGCGTACGCCGCGTGCGCGCCTGCTGGCACCACGAAATCCGCCGCGTCTCGGTGGATGAATGGGAAGAAGTCCGTGCGCGTCACCGCCAGTTGCTCCAGCAGCGCCACGACCGGCTGGCGCATGAGCTGGAGATGATCGCCGCTGCCATGGACGATGGAGCGATGCCATGAATGACGTGTGCATCGTGATCATAGAACTAGGTCAGCTTGGTCAGTTCATGTGCGTCACGGTCTATGACCGGCTGCGCCATACCATCCGCACACTACGCATCCGCATCATGGAGGCGCGCATCGCGCGTACGAACCGACGCATGAAACGCATGCTGAAGCGCCAGGAGAAGCGCCGCGACCGCGTGCAGAAGTGGATCAGCGAACTGTGACCACGGGCGTTCATCTGCCCGATGCGCGTGAGGTCTCGCGCATGCTGGCCAATAATATGCTTGCGCTGGTGCAGACGTTGTTGCCCGGTGGCACGCGACAGGGTGCCGAATGGAAATGTGGATCCGTGGCGGGTGAGCCTGGACAGTCCATGGCAATCCATCTGCATGGAGAAAAGGCCGGGAAATGGGGGGATTTCTCCACAGGTGAAACGGGGGATGCGCTTGACCTCGTCGCTGCCGTCATGACCCGTGGCGACCTGAAGGAAGCATACCGCTGGGCCGTCAACTATCTTGGCCTGCACGACATGGGACGTGTGGAAGAGCACCGACGCGAGATCGCCCGCCAGGTCGATGCCCATCCGGATGAGACGGATGAGAAGCGCAGGCGCCATGCCCGCGCCATGTGGCTGGGTGCCCGTCATGACATCATCGGCACGCCGGTCGATTTATATCTGGCCGCCCGTGGCATCCATCTGGCCGATCTGGCCTCCGTCCCGCGTGCGCTGCGCTTCGCGCCGGAACATTACTGCCATGAGATCAGGGGGCCGCTTCCCGCCATGCTTGCGGCCATCACGGATGGAAGTGGTGCACATATCGCCACACACCAGACGTGGCTGGCGCAGGACGGACAAGGCGCCTGGCGCAAGGCGGCTCTTAATGCCGCCAAGAAAATCCGCGGCGCTTTTCTGGGCGGATCAATCCGCCTCCAGCGCGGCGCCTCGGGCAAATCACTCAAGGATTCACCGGCTGGTGAGACGGTTGCGATCGGGGAAGGCATCGAAACATGCCTGTCCGTCGCCCTCGCCTGTCCGGAGATGCGGGTGCTGGCGGCCGCCAGCCTCGGAAACATGGCCAGCGTGCAGCTACCGGATCAGGTCCGTAGCGTGATCCTGCTGGCCGATAACGACACCAACCCCCAGGCGCAGCGCGGCCTGCGCCGGGCGATAGATTTCCATCTGGAGGCCGGGCGCGAGGTTCGTGTCGCACGCTCTCCAAAAGGCAAGGATTTCAATGATGCCATCACCTGACGCCTTGCATGATGTCCGCGCTGCCGTTCTCTCGGCCGACAGGCAGTTTCAGGTCATCGACGGCGGCAAGCGTGGCGGTGGACCGCCTGAAGGCGATACCGAAAATGCGGGCTGTCCCGTTACCGCCATCGGCCATCTGGACGGTACCTATTATCTGCTCGACAGCGTGGGCCAGCTCCGTTCCCTATCAGCGCGCCAGATCGGCAACCGGCATGACCTTGTCGGTCTGTTCGGTGGTCATGATGACTGGCTGCGTGCCCACTACCCCAAAAAGGCACAGTGCAAGATCAAGGGCCCGGACGGCCAGGACACGACCGAGGAACGAATCGTCGATTTCCGCATCAACTCGGTCGCGGCCTTCTTGCAGGCTGAATGTACGCAGGCCGGCCTGTTTGGCGATCATATCCTGATCCGCCGCCCGGGAATATGGGCCGAGCGTGATGGCATGCCCGTGGTGCATTGCGGTGATCAGGTGCTCCTGGGCGACCGGATGGAACCGGCGGGAACGCGCACGGGAAATCAGATATGGGCAGCAGCGCCCCCTACGCCGCGACCGGCGCAGCCATGTGGTCCCGATATCGGGCGCACGCTTCAGCACCAGCTACAGGAACTGTGGAATTACCGGTGTGATGGCGGCGCGATCATGGCGCTCGGGCTGCTCGGATGCGCCTATTATGGCGCAGCCATTCCGTGGCGTCCCGCCGGGTTCCTGATCGGCGGCGCTGGATCAGGCAAATCATCGCTCCTGTCGGTTCTGCGCGGTGCCTCGCCCATGAACTATTATACGAACGATACCTCCAAGGCAGGCCTGGAACAGTCTCTGGATGGCCGCGCCATGCCGTCGTTCATTGATGAAGCATCCGACCGTGAAGACCAGCGCGGCGCCCGTGCCCTGCTTGATCTGGTGCTGTCGGCATCGGGCGGCGAAGGCACGCGCGGCAGTCGTGGCGGCGTGGATGGCAAGGCCCGCAAGATCGAGGTCGCGGGATCGATCATCATGGCATCGATCTCACCACCAGACATGAAAGCCCAGCATCTTGGACGCTTCACCATCATTGATCTGGTGCGTCCGGATGAAGGGGCGGATTTCAGTGCCGAACATAAGGAGCTGAAGGAATGGGCGCAGAAGCATGGCCCCGCGCTCTGGGGCCGCGCGCTGGCGGGATGGACCCGTTACCGTGATGCACTTGGCATCTACCGCCGTTCCCTGTCAGAAATTGGGTGTGCCCCACGTGAGATGGACCAGTTGGGCGCGCTTCTGGCGGGATGGTTCATCCTGACGGAAGATGGCCTGCCCAGTGAAAAGCAGGCGATGAACGGCGTGAACGCGGTGCGCGACTTCATTCGCGACCGGGAAGACGTGGTTGCACAGGACGCGCCCATGCAGATGGTCAGTCACCTGCTTTCCACCACAGTCCAGTTGCAACGCTCAACCGAACGCAAGTCGATCGGGGAACTGATCGAGCGCGTCCTGACCAGAAAGCTCTCCATCGAAACGGACGGCCCGGATTTTTCCAAGGGTGTCGCGGCCGAGGTTTTGGCCCAGCACGGCATCCGCGTCATCCGTGCCGATGAACCGAAGGATAAACGCGGACGTGACGCGCCGCGCCTCGCGCTCGGAAATGGCCTGTGGTTCGCCCCGAACAATTCCATGCTCAGGGAATTGTTTAACAGCACGCCATTCGAGGGAAACCGCTGGGTCTATGAGGTCATGCGGCTGGAAAGCGCCAGGCGCAACGCCAAGGCGATGCGTGTCGGACAAACGCCGCCGGCAAAATGTATCTGGGTCTCGGCAGAGGAGCTTGGCTTTGATGGAGAAGATGGTAATGATGACTGACAACGCGCGTGCATTACTGGTTCACGTAACCAGATGTAACCCGAATGTAACCGGGAAATGTAGCAAAAACAGCGTTGTAACCATGTAACCGATGTAACCGCGTTTTTCCCTTGTATAGCGCACAGGAAATGTTGCGTCTCTTTGCGCCCAAAATATAGGTTACATTGGTTACATAGTTACATATCCTTATAATATACTTATATATAAGGATTTATTATGTAACCGTTCTTGTAACCTCCATGTAACCGGCAAAATGCCGTCACAGGTAGAGGTCATCATGGTATCCCCAGTCCCCACCTTTCGCCCCCATGCCCATTTGCAGGCATCATACGACCGCCAGCGCGGCTCCGCCGCATCGCGCGGATATGGGCGCCGCTGGCAGAAAGCCCGCAGGCAGTTCCTGTTGGAGCATCCCGTCTGCCAATGCGATGACCCGGAATGCCAGCGTCCCGCGACCGAGGTCGATCACATCCGCGCCCACCGCGGTGACTATGACCTGTTCTGGGATGAAGGGAACTGGCAGGCGCTCACCAAGGAATGCCATTCCCGCAAGACCGCGCGTGAAGGCGGAAAAACCTACCGATGACCATGGCCGCACACATCATGCCCCAGCGTGGACCGCTGGCGTTCTGGCGGCGTCCATGCGGTGTGCGGCTGTTCCGTAACTGGGGCGACTGCTCACGCATTGCTGCCGCCTGCAATATTACCCCCCAGGCAGTCAGCCAGTGGAAGCGCGTGCCGACCCACCATGTCGAGACGGTTGCCCGGCTGCTCGGTGTCACGCCTGACCGTCTCCGTCCCGATCTCGCACAGAGGAAGCTCATGACTGACAAGAGCATGGACCCACGCGATGCCGCCGCCGCCATGGCGCAGCGTGAAGAACGCACTGAACGCGCATGGTCGGAACTGGAGGAACTGAGCCTGTCCATCCACCGTGCAACCGCCGATGCCCAGCGCGCACGCCTCCATATGGAAGATGCATCCCTTGCCTACGAGCAGGCCCGTGTCGAGCTGCGCCGCAGGCGCTCGGCCATGGCGCGCGCACGTCGCCAGATACGTGACGCTGGTCTGCCAATCCCTGACCTTGATGCCACCAGCACCCCGCCAGAACCCTCCCTAGGGGTAGGGGGGGTCAAAACTACAGGGCTCGAAAGCGTGGACCGCACCCCCTCAAAACTCTCACCGCCGCGAAATTCCTGAACTTTTTTTTGGAGACAGACATGATCCGGGGACGCAAACCCACACCGGACGCGATCAATGAAGCGCGGGGCAATCCCGGCAAGCGTGCCCGAAAAACCGTCAATCTTGATGCTCTTCCCGTTGCCGGTATCGACGCGCCCAAGCACATGCGCGCAAAAGGTCGCAAGTACTGGGCTGAGGTCGCAGGATGGCTGTCCGATAGTCGCATCGTGCGCACGTCCGACCGAAACGCGCTGGCACGGTATTGCGAGACATTGGCCGATTACGTGAAGGTGACGGCGGCCCTGGACAAGCAGGGTCACGTCTATGTCACCGAAAGCAACCATGGAACCATGCAGCGGATTTCGCCCTGGTTCATGGTCCAAGAACGTCTCACCAAACGTTTGCAAGACCTTGAGGACCGATTTGGTCTGACGCCAGCGTCACGTCAACAGATACTCGCGCGCATGGCTGCCGGCACACAGTCAACGCTACCGCTGGGAGGGACGCAAAACAACTTGGACCAGACTACGGGCACGGGAGCAACAGAGGCACCTGTAATGCCTGCTGATCCGCTTGATTTCTTTGCTACGCCCACAACGCGCCACTGATGGACCAGACGCTCCCCATTCCACCTATGCCGCGTGGTGCCGAAAAGTTTGGCGCTTGGTGGGATGAAGGATCGGCACAACGCGCCTGTGCATTTTTCCCTGCCATGCTGCGCCATACGGAAGGAGAATGGGCGGGCAAGCCATTCTATCTCCGAGACTGGCAACGTGACCAGATCGTGCGCCCCCTGTTCGGCTGGAAGCGCGAAGACGGCACGCGCCTGTATCGATCTGCTTGGATAGAAATCCCTCGCAAGAACGGCAAAACAGAACTGGCCGCAGGTCTCGCGTTGCTCTTGATATTCGTCGATCAGGAGTTTGGTGGTCAGGGCTATTCCATGGCCGTGGACGAAGATCAGGCCAAGATCGTGTTCAACAAGGCCACCGTCATGGTCTCCATGAACGAGGCCCTGTCGAACCGTCTGGAGTTGCTGAAAAAATCCATCTTCTGCCCCGCGCTGCAATCCTCATTCAAACCGCTGTCATCCGGCCCGCGCGGCAAACACGGTTTTTCACCCACATTCGCCATAGGCGATGAGGTGCACGAATGGCGTGATGGTGAATTGGCGGACGTCGTGCATAAGGGCACGGCCGCACGTCGCCAACCGCTGGAAATCTACATTACCACGGCTGGCATCAATGGCATTGGCTACGCTTGGGAACAGCATGAGCTGGCGCTTGAGATTATCGCTGGGGATGTAATCGATCCGACGTTCCTTCCCGTAATCTTCGCCGCTGGTGAAAATGACGACTGGACCAAGGAAGAAACTTGGCGCAAGGCCAATCCGAATTACGGGATATCGGTCAAACCCGATTACATGCGCGAGGAGGCCGCCAAGGCCGCACGCTCTCCCCGTGCCGAAAATGACTTCCGCCGCTTCCACCTCAATCAGTGGACCGAACAGGTTACGCGCTGGATACCCGTCATCGAATGGAAGGCCTGCACCGGTTCCCTGAACTGGAAAGACCTTCCACACCATGTTCGCGGTCGTCGCTGTTTTGGAGGCGTCGATCTTTCTCAGGCGCGCGACTTGAGCGCCCTATCATGGTGTTTTCCGCCACCTGACAACCAGCCGGATGGCGACTATATCTTCATATGGCGATTCTGGCTTCCCAAGCAGTCACTAAACAATGAGCCTGCCGGCCGACGCGCCCGCTACCAGTCATTTGCAGACTGCGGTGCGCTGACCCTGCTCCCCGGGGCAGTCGTGGATAACGAATTCATCCGCCATCAGATCAATGAAGACGCTACCCTGTTTAATACGGAATGGATCGGCATCGATCCATACAATACAGGTGATATGCCCAACCGTATGCGCGACACGGACGGGCTTCCAATCGAATATTTCCGCCAAGGCATGCTGACTATGTCCCCTGCCTGCAAGGGGTTCGAGCGTCTGGTAATCGGCCATAAAATGCAGCATGGCGGCAATCCCGTCGCATCATGGATGGCGCGCAACATTTCCGTCACATCCGATCCGGCCGGAAACATAAAACCTGATAAATCGGCCGAGACGGGTGCCTCCGGCAAGATCGACGGCATCGTGGCCGCGATCATGGCCTACGGTGGCGCCACCCTCAAACCTCCCGAAAAGCCCGTCGGTGTCCAGAACATCAACGGCATCCTCGTCATAGGGTGACTGCACATGCCTTCTGTCCGCCGCGAACCGAAACTGTCCTTCCCTGAACGCAAGCCCGCGCCGGTGAACAAGGATGTCGGCACCACAACCATCCCCAGCCTTGGCATGTTCGCGGCCTTTGGAGGATATCCTGCCAGTACCGGAACGCCGGTTACCCCCTTCACCGCGTTGCAGGCCTCGGCCGTTTACGGATGCGTCAACTGCATATCACAGGACATTGGCAAGCTCTCACTTACCATGCGCCGCAAGCTCCCGGGAAATCGGGGTTATACGGCAGTCACCGATCACCCGCTACTCAAGGTGCTGCGCAAACCCAACCCATGGCAGACCCGCAGCCAGTTCTGGCGCTATCTGGCCACATCTCTCAAGCTGCGCGGCAACGGCTATGCCGCTATCCTGCGCAACCGTGGCGGCGAACCGACATCCCTGATTCCGCTTTCTCCCGACGTTACTACGCCTGTCATCTCCGATACGGGCCGGGTCTTCTATCGTTTCTCCCATCCCATGATCGGACAAGGACAGCTCTGGTATCAGGAAAACATCCTGCATTTCCGCGACATGATGGTGGACGGCGGATATATCGGCCTGTCTCCCATCGCCTATGCGCAAGACGTCATGGGAGTCGCCATCGCCGCACAGCGCCACGCCGCTATCCTGTTCCGACAAGGCAACCAGACCGGTGGCGTGCTGTCCACCGACAAGCTCCTGTCGCCCGAGGGTGCTGTACAGATCGCCAATGAAGTCGCCAGCCATTACCAGGGCGTCGAAAACTCGTCCAAGCCCATGGTGCTGGGCAGCGGCATGAAATACGAGCGCATGACGCTGACCAATGAGGAGGCGCAATTCCTTGAGTCCCGCCGCTTCTCGGTCGAGGAAATATGCCGCATCTTTCGTGTGCCCCCCCACAAGGTGCAGCATCTGGTCGGCGGCACGTTCTCCGATATCGAGAACGAGGAACAGGCCTACATCAACGACACGCTCCAGCCCGTGGCAACGGAAATCGAACAGATGGGCAGTGAACGGCTGCTGTTCGAGGACGATATCGCCGCCGGGATCGAGCTATATTTCGATTTCGACAGTCTGCTGCGTGGCAACCGAAAAGCCCGGTACGAGAGCTACAGCATTGGCACCCAGACCGGAATCCTGTCGGTCAATGAAGCCCGCGCACAGGAAGGCTTGGCCCCGATCGAGGGAGGCGACGTCCACCGCTTCCCGCTCAACACCGGCGACATCAAGCCGCCCTCCCCTCCACCTACTGGCGCACCGGGCAATACCGCGCCCGAAGTCACGCCCCAGACAGCCCCCGTATCAGAGGATAGCTGACCATGCGTACCGTCTCCCCCGCCCGATTCGCCAAGATGGCATGGGAATGCCGCAAGCGCGGCGACACGTCCCGCCTGCCCGACCTTTGCGTCGTGCGTTCGTTCATCACCAAGCTGGACGTGGCGCAGGATGCCGACAGCACCCGCCAGCTACGCTACACCATCACCACCGATGCCGTGGATCGCATGCACGATGTCATCTCGGCCGATGGCTGGGATCTGAAATCCTACCTCCAGAACCCTGTCGTGCTCTGGGGTCATGACCATGACCTGGTCATCGGCAAGGCAATCGATATCTCACGCGCCGGAAACGGGCTGGATGCCACCGTTCAGTTCCAGCCCAGTGACATGCCCATTGTCGGCTCCTGGGCTGATTATGCCTTCCGCTCCGGCATGACTGGCTTCATCCGTGCCACCAGCGTGGGCTTCCGCCCGCTGGAATGGGATTTCACGGAAGATGAGGAACGCGGCGGTGATGACTGGTTCCCCGGCATTGACTTCCGGCGGCAGGAACTGACCGAATTTTCCGTTGTAAGCGTTCCCGCAAACCCCGAGGCCCTGCTCTCCCCACCCGTCGTTTCACCCGACGCGAATGGGAAAAGCCTTGAAAATCCCGGAACACAGCCAAATGCAACCAGTATCGCCGTAGCGCAAGCTCACCTGCGTGCTACGCGGGCAAGACGGTTCGCGCTCCCGGCCTGATCCTCCCTACGGGTGCGGGCGCGCCCTCAAGAGGATCCACCATGCCCGTACCCATCAATCTCGAATCCCTCAAGGAACTCCGCCGCCAGCGCAAGAAAGCGGCGGTTGACTACCGCAATACCGTCGCGCGCCTGGAAGAACGCGCCATCGGCCGCATCAAGGCAGCCGAAAACGGTAGCCCGGTCGATCCCGAAACGGCCCAGACCGAAGACAGGGCCGATAATGACGCCATCACCGCGCTCCAGCGCACCATTGAAGACCTCGACACCCGTATCGGTCGGGTGGAGGAAGTCCTCAACCTCGATGCCCAGACAACCGACGATCCCGAAAATCCGGACTTGCAGCAGGAGGCCGGGATGCCCGGTGGCGTCACCCGTACCATCATCGGCGTGCCCTTCAAGCAGAAGATGGCGGCTGGCGGCCAGTTCATCCACTACATGCTGACCGTCGGCCACGCCAAGAAATACGGTTTCCAGAACGCGCTCAAATACGCCAAGGAAGGACTCGGCAACACGGACGTCGAACGCGCCCTTGCCGCAGGCGGCCAGACCACCGGCGGCGCGCTGGTGCCCCAGCAGTTCGTGGCCGACCTGATCGAGTTGCTACGCGCCGCCACCGTCGTACGACGTGCCGGTGCCCGCACCATCGATATGGCGACCGGTAACCTGACAATGCCCCGTCTGGCCGGCGGCGCGACGTCTGCTTACATGGACGAACTGGACGATATCGCAGTCAGTCAGGAAACCTTTGACGATCTGCAATTCAACGCCAAGAAACTGACCACGATTGTCCCGGTATCGAACGACCTTATCCGCCGCGCGGCCATGTCGGTGGACCAGATTGTGCGGGATGACCTGATCGCCTCGGCTACCCGACGCGAGGATCTGGCATTCCTGCTAGGTGCGGGCACGCTCAAAGACCCGATCGGCATGCTCAATATGGGCGGTGCTGTCGTCGCAGGCGGAGCCGCGACCCTGACGGGCGCAATCAATACGCTCCAGTCATGTGAACTGACCCTGAAAAATGGCAACAGCCGCATGATCGCGCCGGCATGGATATTCCATCCCGCAGTAGAGGCCTTCCTCAAGGGGCTGACCAACGAAGTCGGTGGGTATTTCTTCCGTGATGAAATGAATACCGGGAAGCTGTCCGGTTACGATTATTACACCACAACCCAGCTACCCACGAACCTCCAGACTGATGGCAAAGGCAGCTACATATTCTTTGTTGATATGGCCGATATCCTGATTGGGGATGCCTATACTGCCGATATCGAGGTCTCTTACGAAGGTGCCTACAAGGGCACCGATGGCGAGATGGTTTCAGCCTTCCAGCGTGACCAGACCATTTTCCGCATCATCCGCGAACACGACATCCAGACCCGGCACCAGCAGTCCATCGCCGTGGCGGACGTAGATGCATGGATGCCCGGCGGCTGGACCGGAATGTCTGCTGGCGCACCCTACACGACCCAGACACTTAACACGTCCGGCTCGGCAGCGCAGAGCGCCAACCCGACCAATGGCACAACCACGTCATCCGGTAGCAGCACGACATCGTCTGGCACAACGGGCAGCTAAGGCAGCCCATCACCCGTTTCATCTCCTAACAGGAACATCAGACCATGCAGCATTTCCGCCGTGCCACAACCGCCGCCCTGAAAGACGCAGACCCCGGAGAAGCCGTTCGCCTCACCCGCTGGTGGCGCGGGTACCAGAAAGGGCAGGTTGCCCGGTTCGATACGATCAAAGCCACCCAGCTCAAGGCGAAGGGCTGGGCCATTCCCTACAAACCCACCAAAGAAGAAAAGGAAGACGACGAACGCCGCGTGCAGATCCAAATGGATGGCATCATGCAGGACCGCCGCCTGCGTGCATCCATCATGCAGGCCATACCTGAACCCACCAGCCCCAAGCGCGCCCGCGCCTGATGCCCACCACGCTTGTCCTACGGGTCAAGACGCCACCGCAACGCAAGGCCATATCGCTTGGCTTTGCGAAGCGGCATCTGCGTATCGACCATGATGATGATGACGATCTGCTGCGTACCTACATCCGCGCGGCAACGGCATGGGTGGAAAAATTCACCGGCCGCGCCCTGATCAATACCACCTACACCATGGCGGTGGGTGATCAGCCGATTGCCAATGCATGGCCCATGACACCATCACCCCTGATGGTCCTGCCACTGGCCTATTCATGGCCCCCCATGCATCCGCGCCCCATCCGGCTGCTGCGTGCCCCGTTCATTACCTTTGGCGGAATCGAGGTCATCGACCCGGATAGTGAGACGGAAACGCTGCCCCCCACCGAATACTGGCTGGATGCCGCATCGGAGCCTGCCCGTTTCAGCATGACAGGATCATTCGGCCTGCTGCGTGGACGCCACCTTCTGGTGACGTTTACCGCCGGATATGGCGAGACACACAAGACCATTCCGTCTGACATCCGGCTCGCGATCGCCATGCTCACCGCCTATATCTATGAAAATCGCGGTGACATGACCATGGAAGCCATGCCTGACTGGGCCGAGGCCATGCTGTTCAACTATCGCCTGGTCTGGTTCGGTGCCTGAAGACGAACGCATCCGTGTGGGGCGCCTGCGCTGGCCGGTGCTCATCGCGCGCCGCAACCAGATGCCCGACCAAGCTGGTGCCGGCATCGTCACCGCGTTCCAGGGCATGGCCAAGACCCGCGCCGATGTGCAGGCCGTGGGCGCCATGACCTTCTGGGGCACCATGCAGACGGACAGCCCCGCCATCACCCACCGTATCTTCATGCGCTGGGCCGATGCGCTGCCCAACACTCACGCCATTTTCCGCACCACACGCCGCAATGACGGATCGATCCGATGGGAGCAGTTCCGTGTTCGCCGCTGGAAGGAACTCGGTGGCCGCAAGCGGTTCGTGTGCATCGAATGTGAGCTGGAACAGCAGGGAACGGACGAACAGATCGATGCCACGGAATAGCAACATACAGGTGGAAATTTCGGCCTACGCGCCAGAATACTCCAAAAAGAACCTGCGCAGGAACCTGCGCACCGCCGGCCAGGAGGTAGCGGCGTCCGCCCGGCGCATCATACGGTCATCCGTTGGTGGAGGCCGTATCTATTATGGTGGTGGTGGAAGCATAAAATATCGCGGCGGCTCCAGCCCCGGAAAATATCGTGCCTCCGGCCCTGGTCAGGCTCCCGTCAATGTCACTGGCACGCTGGCCCGCTCCATCAAGGCGCGCCTGCTCAAGGGAAAGGACCGGGATGTCGAGGCGATCCGTGACGCCGCCTTCTACGCCAAGTTTCTCGAAGTTGGAGCAAAGGGCGGAAAACCTGGTGCCCGGAACAAACGCGGCCGGAGTCAGCTCTACGTTTCCAGCAGCCGCGTGCTGGCCCCACGCCAGTTCCTGTCCCGTGCGCTGGCCGAACGCGCACCGTCCATCCGGCGCCGTCTGGCCGATGCCGCAGTGAGTGATATTGTGATGGAGCGCGTGAAGGCATGAACATCGACGCCGTCATCATGCAGATCCGTATGGGTTCTACCTTCCTCGCGCTTGATGCCAATGGCGAACGCTGCGTGGCTGGTGCGGCCGAACTGGCCCAGATCGTGGACAAGGCATGGCTCAAACGACCGGCCGCCTACGTCATTCCCATGGATGATGCGCCAGAGGAAAATATTTCCCTCAATGGCCTCGACCAGAACGTGACCGAGACAATCGGTATCGTCGTGGACCTCCCCAACCGCGCCGATCAGCGCGGGCAGTTCGCATCTTCCCTGGTCGATATCGCCCGGAGCGATCTGTTCCGCTGCATCCTTAACTGGCGGCCGGACTGGGCCAATTCATCACAGGGTTTCAACTATGCTGGCGGCCATCTCGTGCACATGGATCGGGAGCGGTTGCACTGGCAGTTCGATTTCTCCTTGAAAATCCTCATTACCGATGAAGACGGCTGGCAGCCGCCATCCGATCCCATCATAGGGATAGAGGCAACATTGACCGATCCCGAAAGTGGCGAGACCACCCCGATCGGTTTCACGCTCGGTTCGCCTGGAGGCACAACATGAAAATCTACCCGGTCGAGGGCCGGACGGTCAGAGATCCCGTGACTCGCGAGGTTGTCCCGGAAAAGGGCAGGACCGTATCGGATTATGACCCGTTCTGGGCTCGTCGCCTGCGTGATGGCGATGTCACGAAAACACCCCCGCCGGTCGCGGAAGTCAAGGCGACGGAACAGACTGCTCCCGAACAGCCTGCCACCACGCCTGCGGCTCCCGAGCAGGAGAATAAATCGTGAGCGGCACAATAACCTATCCCAATTACCCCACGACCAACCGTGTTCCCGGCGTGTTCGCGGATATTGACCCCAGCCAGGCCAATGACGCATCGGTGCAGCTACGTGCCCTTCTGATCGCCCAACGTCTGCCATCCGGGTCCACACTGGCGGGAACGCCGGTCATCATCCCCAGCGTGGCCGCCGCCGTGACCATGTTCGGTGCCGGATCACAGGCCGCCATTGCCGTATCGCATTACCGCAATATCGATACCTTCGGGGAACTGTGGGTGCTCCCGCTGGATGATGACCCCGCAGCTCAAGCCGCCGCCGGCGCCATCGCGCTTTCCGGAACGCCAACGGGCTCAGGCACGATCGTGTTCGAGATCGACGGTGCACTGGTTCCGGTTCCCTATAGCGTGGGTGATGAAGCCGCCGATATAGTGGCACGCATTCCCACCGCCATGGCGCAGGTATCGAACATTCCGGTATCCGCCGGTGCCATCACGGATGCATCCCTGCCGCTCACAGCGCTCAACAAAGGTGAGTGCGGCAATGACATCCTGCTGGACACGTCCGATACGTCTTCGGATTATACGTCCGATGGCATCACCATCACCTTTACCCAGTTCACGGGTGGCAGTGAAAACCCATCCGCAGCCCTGACGCCGGCGCTGGCCAACCTGGGCAACCGCACATTCGATTTCGTTTCCTGCCCCTATATGGACGCCACCAGCCTTGCCGCCATCAAAGAATTCTGGAACGACCAGACCGGCCGCTGGTCATGGCAGCAGATGCTGTTCGGGCATGTCTTCTCCGCCGTCCGTGGCACATTGGGGGAAGTCACTACGTTTGGCAGCACGGTCAATAACGAACATCTGACTGTCATGCCCATTGCCGACAGTCCGCACTCTCCCCTGCGCTGGGCCGCGGAAATCACGGCAGGTGTCGCCAACAAGGTCCGCACCGATCCCGGTATCCCCATCACCCAGGTGGCACTTACGGTCATGCCGCCGTCCCAGCCCAACCAGTGGACATTCTCCGAACAGAACAGCCTTCTGTATGAAGGCATGTCGGTGTTTTCCGTGGGGGATGACGGAACCGTCTACATCCTGCGCCTGATCACCACGTATCAGGAAAATGCCGCAGGCATGCCCGACGATTCCTATCTCGATGCCGAGACCATGAACCAGCTCGCCTATGTCATCCGCGATCTGCGTGCTTTTCAGGCCCCTTACCTAGTCAAGAAGCTGGTGTCCGACACCACGCGTATCGCGGCCGGCTCCAATGCCATCAACGCCCCCGTGGTCAAGCAGGCGCTGATCAGCCGTTATGTCGAGCTGGAAACGGGCGGATACGTGCAGAACAGCGCCAATTTCGCGGCAGGCATCATCGTGCAGAACGCCGGCGGCGGACAGTTGCGCGAGCTGCTCCCGATCGATGTGGTCAATCAGGTGCGTGACGTTCCCATGCTGATCCAGTTCCGCAAAAGCTGAAAGTATCAATTATGGCAAGCAATATGCGCCGCTCTGGCGTCACGACAGGTTTTATTGGTGGCGTCTCGTACGACATTACCGAAACCCGCTACAGCCCGACCAGATGGGTGCGCGAAACACTCAAGGGCCAGAACGGCATCCACGGCTATTCGGAAAATCCTCAGCAGGCCCGCATCGTCATGACCATCCGCGATGCCGGTGGCATGACCGTAAGTGATTTCAGCAACATGGTCGATGAAGAAGTGCAGCTCAACCTCGCCAATGGAAAAACCGTTGGCGGCTCGGGCATGTGGTGCACCGAGGCAATCGAAGTCAACACCGTGGAGGCCACCATGGAAGTCACCTTTGAGGGCGTGAGCGTGACGGAGACGACCACATCATGAGCAAGCAGATGAAAAAACCCAAACCCACGCTCACCATTGAACTGGACACTCCGGTCGAATCGAAAAACGGGAGTGTCTATACCGAACTCAGCCTGTCCGAACCCACGGGCGGACAGGTTCTGAACGCGGAAAAGCACCTCAAAGGGGCATCCATTTCCCCAGCGGACCTGCGCATGTACTCGTTCACGCTGGTCTCTCAGAACTCGGGCGTGCCGTTTTCGGATATCCGCGATCTCTTCCCCATCAGCATCATCAATGAGGCGACCACCTATCTCCAGTCTTTTATCGAAGCTGGCCAGGAGACTGGCGAGAGCTGACTGTTCTCCTTTCACGGCGGCTCGGCTGGCCAGCACGGGAATCACAAAGCCTGACAGGATCGGAAATGGTGTGGTGGCTGGAGGAAATTAACAGACAGACCGAAAGTGAACGCGAAAATGGCTAGCGGCTTTACCATCACCATTTCCGCCGTGGATAAGGCCAGTTCGGTGATGAACAACATCACCAAGCGGGTCAATGCGATGAACGCCCCTGTCAGGAGGTTCCGGGGGGCGTTCGGGCGTTTCATGGATGCCACTGGCGTTCGCCGTGTTGCTGGTGCGTTCCGTGACTGGACGGCGGCGGGCCTCGGCACGGCCTCATCCCTGCTCAAGATCATCGAACCCATGGGCGTCCTGACGGGCGCGGCATCCATCGCGGGCCTGTACCGTCTGACAACCGCATGGGCGCAGTTCGGCACCCGGCTGGGGTTTGATGCCCAGCGAATCGGCATCCTGCCCGATAAGCTCCAGGCATTGCAGGGCGCGGCGGAGGAAGCAGGGTCTTCTGCTGGTAGCATGACATCAGGGCTGCGCACCCTGCACGACAATATGGTCGATGCCATAGGTGGTCGGAACAATCAGGCCCTGCTGTATTTCCGCCAGCTTGGCATCAACATTGGTGACATGAAGAACGGCGCGCGGTCCGCCATACAGGTGATGCCAGAACTGGCAGACAAGATTGCCTCGATTCGCAATCCTACATTGCAGGCGCGCGTTGCCACCCAACTACTCGGATCGGCTGGGGAAGACCTGCTGCCCTATTTCCGGCTTGGCTCCAAGGGTATGCAGCAACTGGAAGAAGATGCCCGCAATCTTGGTCTGACCAATCAGGCGGGCGTACGCGCCTCCTACCAGCTTCAGTTAGCCCAGGTCCGTCTTGGCCTCGCCACGCGCGGGCTCGCCTATTCCATAGCCGAACAGGCCGGCCCCGGCCTCAAGTCCCTGCTCGACTGGTTTACAGACCTGATCGCCAAAAACCGGGAGGCCATCGCCGCCCGCATCGGCCATGCGGTCCAGACCTTTGCCAAATGGATCATGTCCGTGGACTGGCGGCAGATCGGTGATGACATCGCCGATATTGCCGATGATGCCCAAAGCGTGGCCGATAGCCTTGGCGGCTGGGAGGCGGTGGCCAAGGATGTCGGAAAGGTCATGATGGCCGCCCTGATCGGCAAGATGCTGCTTGGTCTTGGCATGACGCTGGCCCGGATCGTGCAGGTCACGTTAGCCATCAAGACCATGCGCGCTTTAGCCCGGACGGCCGAGGCCGAAGCGGCCGCATCCGGTGCGGCCGGCGCGGCGTCCGGCGCGGGTGCGCGGGTGGCCACCTCGGCATCCAGTGCGGAAGGGATCGCGGCCGGCGCCGCAACCGGCGGCATGCTTTCCAGGCTGGGGCGTTATGGGCGCACCGGGCTGCGCTGGGGCGGTCGTGCCCTGGGAACGGCCGCCATGGCTGGTCTTGCTTATGATGTCTGGGAAAATGTCTTCACCGGCGGGGACCATCTCGCCAGCAATGACACCGTCATCCGGGGCGGTCCCCTGCACAGCGATGTCGCGGCTGAAGCCCAACTCGCGGCCACACGTCACGGGATCGATCCTGATCGCTTTTCCAGCCTGCTCCAGACCGAAGGCGGCGGCTATCGCAACGTCTCGGGTGCTGGCGCTTTCGGGCCGGCCCAGCTCATGCCCGGCACTGCGGCGGGGCTTGGACTGCCTGCCTCCATCAATGACCCACGCTATACCTGGCAGGGCAATCTGGAAGGAGGGGCACGTTATTTCAGGCAGATGCTCGACCTGTTCCACGGTAATTACGAAGCGGCGGAAGCCGCCTATAACGCGGGTCCGAACAATGCCGGCGTGCAACGCTATGCCACAACAGGCGATGCATCCGGCCTGCCCCGGGAAACGCAGGATTATGTCGCTTCGATTGACGCCCTGACCAAATCCGCCAAACGCATGCGGGCTGATGCGGCGTCCCACGGGAAAGATGCATCGGCAGCTTCCCGCGCGCCAACGTGGAACGATTTTTCCCGCCGCATGGTGGTGGAACTGCGGGTCCACGATGACAATCCCCGCCGCAGCAGCCCGCGCATAAGTGTCAAAAGCGCACGCATGGCGGGCGGTGGGCCCGGCCCCAAGATCCAGACCGCCATGCCAGCAGAGCCGATATAGCCGATGTCCGTAATCGACCTTTTCATTCCCGCCATCTGGCGGGGTGTCCCTTTCCTGGTGCGTGAGGGAAGCGTGGCAGGTGGCCGTCGTCCCGCCGTGCATGAATATCCCTACCGTGATGATCCCTGGATCGAGGACATGGGCCGTGCTCCGCGCGTCATGACCATTGCCGGGCGGCTTGTGGGGGATGATGTCTATCTCCAGCGCGCTATCATGCTCGCGGCATGTGAGCTGGAAGGCCCCGGGCTGCTGATCCATCCGACCCTCGGCCCCGTACGGTGCAGTCTGGTCGAGCCGGTCATCATGCGCGACAGCGGCACGGCCCAGCGGGAGGTGCAGTTTGAGCTGGTGCTGATGGAGGCCGGATCGCGCCTCTATCCCAACCTTCTCATCAATACCCAGAGCGCGATCCTGGTCGCGGTGGCCGCCGCCGTCCTGACCGTGGCGGATGTGCTGGCAAGCCAGCTTGCCGGCATCAGTTCAACGGCAAGCGCCATCGGCCTGGGTGCGCAGAACGTGGCCAGCACATGGGGGGGCAGCGCATCTGCCGCAGGCCGCGATCCTGCCGCCATCGCCAATGAAACATCGGGGTTGACCAGTTATAATGGCCGCTATGCTGGCGGCGCGCTCGCAGCCCCCGCACCATCTGGCGCAACCGTAGCCAGCCAGCGTTCCGCCGTGGTGACGTCACGCACCGCGATCGATGCGGCGGTCAACAGCCTGTCCATCACCGCCTTGACGGTCGTGTCCAATCCTGCCGCCTGTGCTATGGCCGCACGGAACGTGGTTGTGGCGATCCGCTCCGCCACCATAAGCCCGGCCGACCAGATTCGCGTGCTGTCCACCCTTGCGGCCTACCAGCCATCCGTCATGGCCACCACCGCGCCAATCGGCGCGGATGTCGCCACAGCACGAACCGCCATGGGGAATGCCCTGCGCCGCTCCGCCATTATCGGTCTGGCCGAGGCTATCGAGGCAGCGCAGCCCGATAGTGCCGAACAGGCACAGGCCATGCTGGTCAGCATCATCACCCTGCTCGATGCGGAAATCATCATCGCGGCCGACAATGCCGATAGCGAAAGCTATGCCGCCCTACGTGCCCTGCGGACCGCGGTGGTACAGGATCTGAGCGAGCGCGGCGCACAACTCGCCCATATCGAAACCTACAGCTTCAATGTCTCCATGCCGGCCATCGCGCTGGCATGGAGACTTTACAAAGACCCTACGCGCACGCGCGACCTGATCGCGCGGGCGGATGCGCCCCATCCCCTATTCATGCCCATGCAGTTCGAGGCCCTGGATCAATGAGCATCCTCAATGCCCTGGCAGGCGGTGATCTGCCCGACATCAATACCGAAGTCACCCTGACCATCGGCAACACGAAATGGTCCGGATGGCAGGAAATCCGTGTCACGCGCGGGGCAGAACGTTGCCCGGCCGATTATGATATCAGTCTGACTGAGAAATATCTCGATGCCTCCCAGATCGACATCCAGCCCGGACAACCCTGCAAGCTTTCCATTGGTGATGTGAAGGTCATTGATGGCTATGTCGATATGTACGGAATCGACGTGGGCGAAGGGCACCAGGTCCGTATTGCGGGCCGCTCACGCTGCTCCGATCTGGTGGATACCCATGCCGTGGTCCAGAACAGCCAGCTAGGCAACTGTGATATTGTTGCGCTGGCCAGCAAGCTCTGTGCGCCCTACGGCATTGATGTCGTGACGAAAAACATTACCCTGCCAGCAACGGTCTATGACCGGGTTCTGCCATTATTCAATATTACGCTTGGGGAAACGCCCTACCAGATCATAGAAGAATGTGCCCGCTATATGGCCGTCATGGTCTATGACGACGCGGACGGCAATCTCGTGCTGTCCTCTGTCGGCACTGATACCCATGCCAGCGGCTTTGCCGAAGGTGTGAACGTGCTGGAATATGGCGTCACCTACCGCATGGATGAACGCTTCAGTACCTACCTGCCCGTCATGTTCAGTGTGCAGAACTTCAATGATTTTGATAATCCGAACGCAGGCAACCGATTTACGCCCGTGACCGATCCCGGCGTTCCCCGCTACCGACCGTATTTCGTGATCAGTGAACAGAATTACAACGGCCAGTCCCTGGCCCAGCTACGGGCGCAATGGGAACTCCAGCGCCGCCGTGGCCGTTCACAGGCCGTGCGCCTGGTCTGTGATTCCTGGCACGACAAAGCGGGCGTGCTGTGGACCCCGAACACCCTGGTGCCCGTGCATCTTCCTGCCCTGAAGCTGCCGGGCAAGACATGGCTGATCGTGGATGTCACTTTCTCAAAAAATGCTGAAATGGGCACTACGGCCGAACTGACCCTCATGCCGCCCGAATCCATGACGGTCGAACCGGCATTCCAGAATTCGTTTGACTGGCAGTTGCAAAATGCATTGCAGAATGCCGATGGGCAGGAGCAGACATAATGCGCCATTTTCTCCGGCGCCTGTTCGGGATCGGCCGCACCAGCTCTGTTCCAAACGATACCGGTCCTATTCAGCTCGTACAGGTAGCCCTGAACGAATATGAAACCCTCGACGGGCGTGAGGTCTTCATCGCCTACGGCCTGATCAGTTGCCCACCTGTGGGAGCTGATGTCCTGCTGACCTGCACCGGTGGCAAGCGGACGGACAGCGTGGTAACCGGCCATAACCACCAGAAATACCGTTACAGGAATGCCCAGCCAGGTGAGGCCGGCATCGCCAATCCGGTTGTTGGGACCGTTATCCTCGCCCGGGCAAACGGTGACGTTTACATCAAGCCCGCTTCTGGCACGGTTATCGTGGACGGTGGCACCATCACGGCGGACGATTTCGTCACCAAGAATGGTGTCAAACTTTCGGATCACGTCCATGGCGGCGTCCAGCAGGGCGATTCCAGAACGAAAGGACCACAGGAATGACCGATATCCGCCTGGTCTATGACAACACGAAAATGCATTGTGACTGGGTCATTACCAATGGTGACCTTGACACGGATGCAGATCTGGAAACCGCCGTTCTGCTGAGTCTGTTTACCGATGCGCCGGCCCCAAGCGGCACGATCACGCCCGATGGATCGAATGATCTGCGTGGCTGCTGGATCGATGGCATGGAAAGCTTCCAGACGGGTTCCCTGCTCTGGACGATCGAGGGCGCAAAGAAGTCGGGAAACGGCCTGCTCGCACATGCCCGCACCATCTGTGAACAGGCGCTCCAGTGGCTGATCGATGAGAGCGTTGTCGGCACCATTACCGTGCAGACATCATGGCTGAACGCCACGTCCTTGAATATCGCCATCCAACTGACAAAGCCCGATGGCACCGACAGGTCATTCCAGTATGCGTGGGCGTGGAAGGACGCCACGCGCAATGCCATATCAACAGCCAACCCTTTCTGATCTGCAATCACAGGGCCTGAATGATATTGTCTCATCCAATATCACGCAGGGCCGATCCCTGCTGCCGCGCTCCGTTCTGCGCCCCCTGACCTGGGCATTCGCGAACCTGACATGGGGCAATTATGATTATCAGGCCTACTGCTACCGGCAGGCAGTCCCCTTTACCGCAACGGATGAAAATCTGGACGGTTGGGGTGCCATGCGCGAAACATTGCGCAAGGATGCGTCAACCGCCTCTGGCCAGGTCCAGTTTACGGGTGGCAACCCCGGGACTGATCTGGCATCCGGCACCGTCATCACGCGCAATGATGGCGTGGATTACGTCACGACCGCAGATGCCGACGTAGATTCCGGCGGCAACCTGCTGGTGCCCGTCACCTGTCAGTCTTCCGGCGCGACCGGAAATTGTGACGCCGGCACGGGTTTCAGTCTCTCTATGGCGATAGAAGGCATCCCGGCACAGGGAACTGCACCAGTAGCCATGACCGGCGGGGCCGACCAGGAGACGGATAGCGAATACCGTACCCGTGTCCTGGCGGCCTACGCATCCCGTTCGGGTGGCGGCAGAAAGTCTGACTATGTTGAATGGGCAGAAGACATTCCCGGCATCACGCGCGCCTGGTGCAATCCCCTAGCCTTCGGTGCCGGTACCGTTACCGTATATGTCATGCTGGATGATGCACAGCAAGAAAATGGCGGATACCCGCAGGGAACAAACGGATCAGCATCTGATGAAGGCCGTTATACGACCGCTACTGGCGACCAGTTGACAGTGGCAAATGCCATCTGGATCGAACAGCCCGTGACTGCCCTGGTGGCCGTCTGCGCGCCCAAGCCCTTCCCGATCGATGTCACCGTGGCCAATCTCACACCAAACACCACGGCCCAGATCGCTGCCATGAAAACAGCCCTGTCCGACCTGTATTTTCGTGAAGGCACCCCACTGGGCATGACACTGGAACAGAGCGACATATCGGATGCACTGCTCTCTACCGGTGCATCCTTTACGATCGTTTCGCCCGCAGGCCCTGTGTCGGTCCCGGTTGGCTCATTGCCATCAGTCGGCAATCTGGTTCTATCCTGATGGCCATTTCCGGTTACTCATCCGACCAAACGCTTGCGGCATTCAAGCGCACGCTCCCCCGGGGGCGTGCATGGCCGCGCGGCACCGATACGGTCATGCATGGCGTGCTGTCGGGATTCATGCCCACGGCCACACGCTTCATAAACGCAGCGCGCTCCTTGGTGCCGGATGTGTTCCCGGCCACGACCACCAGCGTCCTGGATGAATGGGAAGCCACTCTCGGCCTCCCTGACCCTTGCGCAGGCGAAAGCCCCACGATCGAACAGCGCCGCAACCAGGTAGTGGCCCGTCTGGCTGATACCGGGGGTGCATCGATCGCCTATTTCGTCCAGTTTGCCAAAAACCTTGGATATGACATCACCATCACCCAGTTCGCACCAGCGCGGGCTGATTTCCTGTGCGCTGATGATCCTGTCTATGATCCCTTCTGGGCTTATATCTGGCGCGTGAATGCCCCTAGCGTCACCATCAATTATTTCTACGCCGATCAGTCGTACGCCGATGATGCGCTCGCAAGCTGGGGCAACGCTGTCCTGGAATGTGAGATCACATCCCGCGTGCCGGCCCATACCTCTGTTCTATTCGCATACGGATAATCCATCATGGTCTATCGCATTGATGACACGACAGCCGTCGCGATTCTGCCTGCGCTTCCAACTGATAATATCGGATCGCCTGGTTTTTTTACTGGTGGATCGACCGGTGGCCAGTCCGCTACCCGGGTCCGATACTGGTGGCTCAACATGGTGCAGGAAGAACTATTCGGCATTCCTGCGTCGGTTGGCATTGCGCCTGACAAGACAAATAACGGTCAGGTTCTGGCCGCAATAAAAATGCTGATTTCCACAGCCCTTACCTCATATGCAAGTGTTTCCGATCTCTCTGCCGAAGCTGCCGCCCGCGCCAACGCGGACGCTCTGCTTCAGCCTCTTTTAGGCTATATCCCGACGCAGCAGGGCGGCGGGTTCAATCAGGTTGCAGGCAAGGTTTACCTTGGTCGCGACACGACCTATCCGGGCCTGCGCTATTCATATCTGGCGCCTGATGGAGAGACAGTCACCGGGGGTGGCTATCTGATTTCCAGCTACGGGCCTGAGTCCGGTGGCGCCGCAGGATACGGGCAGATAGGAGACATTTCCACAGATCCGAACGGGCGGATGGCATGGCGATTGCCTGCGCTGGGAGCAACCTATATTACCGGCGCGCTTTATAGTGATGTTACTGCCGAAACGATCAGGGCCACGAACGCCGAAGCCCAGCTACTGCCGTTGCAGAATACCGGAGCGGGGAATGTCTACTATGGCGGCCCGTCACTTCCTTACTGTCTTGCCCTGCAAACTGATGGGAATCTTGTTGTCTACTATGAAGGCAATTCAATATTCTCTGTAACTAATGGCTTAATTAGGCTTGGGGCTCCTACATACGTTGGAGAAGCTACCGACCCATCCAACATCGTACCCCTTTCACAGGCCAATTCGCTCGTGTCTGCTGAAGCTGTGGCCCGCGCCGATGCTGACGCAACCCTTGTATCCGGGACTATCGGTGTGAATGCCGCCAATAGCGATACGAACGGGGTCTCCCTTTACCGTAACGGTGGGAGCGGGCGTCCGACGTTCGTCTACTCTTCTGGCACCGGCACGCTGGCGGGAGATATTGCATGGGCGGGTGATCTTCCGTTCAGTGATTCCTCATTAAAAATGCAGGCGTTTTCCGTTACAGTTGTGGACGGCGCATCAGTTGCATTCCCAACTGCATTTTCCGAGCGCCCGTATCTATTCCTCACGCCACAACACAACCCCGAGTCCGACCCAAACAAAGCGTCAAATATTGCCAATTATTATCAGGACACGCTGACGGCATCAGGGTTTGTTATGGACCTGCGCGCCCTATGGACGGGCGGCACCACCAACGGAGAGACAAACGCAATAGAAGTCATGGTGCTGGCAATAGGAACAATGGGATGACAGACGTTAAAACGGCCTACCCGGCGCGGTATTACGCTGCATACGATGTGGCTGCGGCACAGCCAACGCCTGTGACAGGCTGGTATGATGCATGGAATATGTCCGATACCTCTGGCGTCCCCTCCGCTGGCAGCATGGTTGCCCTGACGGCAGCACAATGGGCTACCCGCCAGCCAACGGGGCAAGGTGTGCAGAATGGGGCGGTTGTCGCCTATACGCCTGTTGTTACCGCAGTGCCGTTGAAAATGCAGGCGGCCACCGCGCAGACGTGGATCAATCAGCAGATCGCCACGTCTTTTGCCATGGGCACGCCATTTACGGCCGACATGAAGGCTTACGTCCTGGCCATTAACGCGATCGCCAACGGCACGGATACCGCCAGCACCACGCTGCCCGCCCGGCCCACGGATGTAATGACCACCGCCACGGCCTGATCTGCCCATAATATCCGGAGATATCGACCATGACCGATACGACTTCCTCAACGACCACCGCAACCAACCAGACGGCCACACCGGCCGCAGCCGCCCCCCAGAACTATGTCCTTTATCGCACGACGCAGCTTGGCTGGCAGCAGGTGGGGTACGTCATCATGGCGATATCGCTGTCCAGCGCCAATGACTTCACCCCGCCCGCTGGCATGGCGCTGGGGCTTGATGCGGCCGGGGCGCATCCGGCGGGAAGCATCTATACTCCCGCCCCCACACAGACCCCAGCGGCCGCCACAAATGAAACCGCTTCTCCGGCCACATCATGACAGGATTGACATGGGTTGCGTCCCGAAGCCGGACGATACCCCTTCCTGTTCCAGGTGATAGCGCCATGCGGGGTATATCCATCCGCTCCTTTCCCTGCTCATGGCCGGAAAAATCTGCTGGCGATGCGCTCGATTACAGCGTGGATTGTTCCGACTGGATGGCGGACTGTAACGACAGCATCAGCAAGATAGCGATCGATGACGTATCTGGCGCCAATGTCACCGGTCTGACCATCGAATGGGCCATATTCCAGAATAGTACTGTCTCGATCGGCCTGTCTGGTGGGCAACCCGGGATGCGCTACAAAGTGCGGATAGCCGTCAACACCGATCAGGGCCGCACCATTACGTGCATCTTTACACTGCCCGTTTCACCCATGGCGCCTACGGTGGCGGCTAGTGCACTGACAGCACCAGCCCTGACCTTTCCTCCCAGGGCAATCACCATAAATGGCACTTCCAATACCTGATGCCTTTAATAACGTCGCACCCGTCATTTCGCTGTGTACGGGTGCGCCGGTCATATGCAACCTCTGTGCTCGTAATCTGATCGTGCACAAGGGACTGCCCTATGGATATCTCGCCTCCTGAACCTCCGGGGCAGGAACAGCAGATCAGTCTTCTTTCGCTGGATCGAAGGATGACTGCTATGGAAACCAGACAAAACGTTGAGCGTGAAGGACGGGAAACCTTCGAAGCCCGTATGGAAAGCCGGATGGAAGCCCGGTTTGACAAACTTGACGCGAAGCTCAACACCTTCACGGAAGATAATGCGGAAAAACGGGGCAGGGTACGTGGCGCCCTGTTCATGGTCACGCTGCTCGGCTCCAGTGCCGGTACGTCGGGACTGCTTCTGCTCAAGCATCTCATGTTCGGTGCATCATGATCATGACCGTATGCACCGGTCTTGATGTCGGGCAGCTCAAGCGTGAAATCGTGCTTCCCACCCTTCAGGCCATCGCACTGGATGGACCGGCCGCCGTCAATCTGCTGACCGGTATCGCCCTGGCGGAAAGCCGCGCCGCCTATCTGCGCCAGTTCAATGGACCGGCACTGGGACTGTGGCAGATGGAGCCCGCCACGCACGAGGACTGCTGGAACAATTTCCTGCACGCCACGGCACAGGCTGCACTGACCCCCCGTATCCGCACCCTGCTCTCACCCGAGCCTCGCCTGCGTCAACTGGTTTCCAACCTGCGCTATGCCTGCGCCATGGCACGCGTGCAGGTGTTTCGCGCTCCGGCTCCGCTGCCGCCCGCGACCGATGCGGCTGCGCTCTCCGCCTACCACAAGCAGTTTTACAACACCGCTCTTGGCGCTGCGAACGCCGGGGCCAACCGCACCCTGTTTCAGGCTGCGATTGATGCAATGTGAAGGACCGCCTCATGAACCCCAAAACGGCATCCGCATGGCTGCGGCAGCCCACCACCTTGTTTTTCCTTGTCATCGTGGTCGGCACCGTTGTCGCCACATGGTTCAACGCCATTCCGCAGGCGGCGGCCGTGGCGCTTCTGGCAGCCTCCCTGCCGCTCCTGCTCAATGACACGACCTCCGACACGAACGCGAATCCGGCGCTCGTCGCTGTGGTGAGCGCGCTCGCAACACATCGGGATGTGGGACCGGCCGCGATACAGGTCATCCGTGCCACGGCCCCGCATCTGCTGACCGACGGCACGCTCGCGCTTCCTGCTTCCACTGCGCCTGACACCGTGCCCAACCGGACTTCTGGCATGAGCATGGGCGCCTTTGCCTGCCTGATGGGTGCTGGCCTGATGCTCTCCGCCTGCGGATCGACCACGCAGGTCAAGCTTGGGCAGTCGGTCGACGATCTGGAAAGCGCCTATGATGTCCTGGCCGAACCGATGCCCGACGTCATGGCCGGAAAGGTGCCCGGCATCATCCTGTCAGACTCCGACAAGGCCCTGATCAAGAAGGCCAGCCAGTCCGTCTATAACGAAATCAGTACGCTCCAGGCGCAGATCGACAAGGGCAGTTCCCTGACCTCGACCGCAGTGTCCGGTCTGGAGGCCGACTTCGCCAGCTTCCAGACCTGCTGGATCGGCGTGAAGGCCGGCACCATGCCCACCGCCTGCACCGATCTGGTGCCCCCAGCCACCACCACAACCACAACCACGACGGGAAACTGACATGACCGCTGCGGAAATCAGCGCCATCCTTGGCGCTGCCACCACCATCGCCGGCCTGGTCGAGAAATACGGCCCCGAGGTCTACACGGATGTGAAAGAGGCGATCGAGGCCACCCTGAGCAAGACCGGCCCCACCACGGCCGCCATGGATGATCTGGCCGCCAAGTGCGCGGCGGCGAATGCCGCGATCCAGGCATCATGAAATCTCTGGCGATCTTCGCCGGTGGAATGGCGGCGGGAGCCGCCATTTCGCTTGGGGTCATCATGTGGCGCTTCGTCAGTGAATGCTGGGGTCGTGGCCATGCATGACCTGCTGGTGTTCGCTGGCGGCGCGATTGTCAGCCAGATCGTGGTTGTCATCCTCTCCCTGATCATGTCCGCCAGGCGCAGGCGCAGCATTGCTGACCGCCTCGGCCCCCCTGCTCCCTGACCCATCTCTCCATCCCGGTGCCCTGATGCAATCATCCGACCTGCACGTCATCTGTGTCTTCTCCAACAATCGCGGCTGGAAATCGCGCGAGCGCCTGCTCCGCCGCTTCATTCCCCACATGCTGGACAGTGGGGTCAGCCTTACCATTGTCGAGCACGTCATTGGCGAGCGGCCTTTCGTTCTATCGGTCGATGATGGGAACTTCCTGCTCCGACATGTTCGTCTGTTCCAGGTGCGTGGATCCGACCGCCAGGAAAACTGGCTCAAGGAAGGACTGATCCGCTACGGCCGCCAGCGCCTGCCGGACTCAGCCCGATATATTGCCCAGGTCGATGCCGACGTGTTTTTCCAGCGATCCGACTGGGCGCACGCCACACTGGACATGCTTCAGGTTCACCGTGTGGGTCAGCCATGGTCCTATTCCGTGGACCTTGGACCGGACGAGAACCCGGTGGAGGATGAAAACGGTCGCATCATGGACCGTTCATTTTGCGCGGCCTGGGCAGCAGGTGATATCCGCGTTACCCCTGATGACTACGGACTGGGGCGGCCTACGGCGGCATGGATGCTCAAATCTGGCCAGCGTCGCGACTGGCGCCAGCACTACGGCTATGCCTGGGCATTCCGGGCCGATGTATATGACGCCATCGGGGGATTGCCTGACTGGCTGGTGACCGGATCGGCCGACTACATTTCCGCCATGGCCTTTGCCGGCCTGCTGAATACGTCTGATACCTACACATCCCCCAGTTGCACACGGCGGCTGCGACAGTTCGCGGCACTATGTGATGATTATGTGCAGCAGGATATTGGCGTGGTGGCGGGGATGCTCTCCCACGGTTTCCATGGCCCAAAGCGCAAACGGTTCTATCTCGACCGCAAGGATATCCTGCGCGAAGCCAATTTCGATCCTGATCTCGATCTCGCATACGACCGGCATGGGCTGCCCTATCTGGCGCGTGACAACCGGGCCCTGCGTGACGGTCTCCGGCGCCTGTCGGTCATGCGCGATGAAGACGCCAACACCATCTGAAAGGAACATTCCCATGTCCCATAATTATGCAGCCGACAGCACGTTCCAGGACGTCATGGCCCGTCTGGCCGGAACTGATGCGCCGTTCTCCTCCGTCTGGCCAACGATAAGGGGCGCGATCCTTTCCGGCCGTGCCCTGACCATGGCCGAATACAGGCCCCTTAACGTGCTGATCGGTGAAGCCCACGCCGCCCGCATCGCCCGGAACGAAGCCTTGAACGCTCCCCGCATGCACAGCACGGTGGGTGACGTAGCCCATTCGGTAGGTGCGACGGATGACCAGAAGCTGACCTCCTCGACCACTGTGGCTACAGTGATTCCGGCAAGCTTTGTCGAGAAGGTACAGGAAAACCTCAAAGCACCTGCCGAGGCGACCGTAGAAAGCAAGCCGGAAGAGGCCAGCACATCGGGGGAGAAAGAAGGCAGGGCGGACGAAATCCCCACCAAAAGCGACTAATCTCACAGACTGCTATATGCCGACTTTTTTGCCGGGGTCGTATGCGAACAATGCGCCGCCTGCGCCCCGTGCGCTTTTTCTAAATAACTGTTTTATATAAGAATGTGGTGCCGGGTGAGGGATTTGAACCCCCGGCCTTCGGTTTACAAAACCGCTGCACTACCACTGTGCTAACCCGGCCTGACGGCGGATCTGGCCCCCGGTGGGGAGCCTCCTGTCACGTCTGCTCCTTCTTTTTGCCGAAATGGCCTGCATGGTCAAGCAGGGATTCCACCTTTAATGCGCGGCCATCCTGCGCGCCCATACGGAGTGGATATAATCACGTTCCGCGCGGCTCAGGCCGTCATAATCCTTCCCCCCCGCCGCTGCCTGCCGGGCCGGGGCGGCACGGCCGCCCGCCCTGCGCTGCCCCGGATGGCGTGCATGGGGCGCGATCCCGGCGGCCGGATTCGTCTCGACTTCCCTGAGCGCGCTGGCGCAGGCGGATTTTTCACCCACCCCGGCCTCGATCGTCGGCAGCAGCCCGACCGGGGAGAAGACAAAGCCCGTCAGCACCGAAGCCAGCGCCCGGCCGATGACCTCGGCCCCCGGCGTGATGCGCGGATGCTTCAGCGCCCCCGTGATATACAGCGGACCGGGAAGGGAGGCGATGGCGAAATGCCGCGAGCGGGTCATGAGGGCATAGTCGATGGTATTGTTGCTGAAGCTGACATCCCCCTTGCCCACCGTGCGCGTATCCCCCGTTTCCAGCAGCAGGGTATGGGTATGGAAGACGCCTTCTTGCAGCGGCATGTCCACAATCAGGCATTTCAGGTCGGTACGGGCGGGCAGGCCCAGAACGGACAGCAGCGCCTTGCCGAACTCAAGCCCCACGAGATCGGGCAGGATGGCGGAAATATCCCCGCCTTCATCCAGCGCCATGGTGACGCCGCCATTGCCGCTGCCCACGATCTCGGCCAGTGAACGGCCACGGCCATGGATGGTGATATGCCCGCCAATGGTCCCCTGCCCCTGGTAGTTCCCCAGCGCCTTCATGAGCCGGGAAAGGTCGATCTCCTCCATATCGATACGGATACGCGCATTGACCCCATCCCCCTCGGGCACGAAGGTTCCGCTGCTGGCCAGCCTGCCGCTTCCCACGCCAAAGTTCAGGCGATGGACATCAATGGCGCCGTCGCGCACATCCAGCAGCACGTCGATATTGTCGAGCGGTGTATGCCGGTTCTCGATATGGTCGCCATGATAGGCCAGATGCACGTTGGTCGCCCGCAGCCGGGGCAGGCTGATGGGCGCGGTGGGCAGGACCGCGCCACTGGCCTCATGCGCCTTTTCTTCCGCCGCCTGCTGCGCGGTGGACGGATGCTCCCCGGGCGTCGCCCCGAAAAAACCGCCCAGATCGGCCAGGTCGACATGGCGGGAATGCAAATCCGTATCCACGAAGGTCACGGCCTGATGCGGGTCGATACGCAGCGTGCCCCCCAGGTCGCTGGAGCCGACCGTGCCCTCGAAATCATGAAAGCGGATGCGCCGGTCCAGATAATCCAGGCTGCCCGCCACATGGTAGGCGGGGGTCTGCGGAATGATCACGCCCGTCAGCGGATAGAGCAGCGACATATCCGGCCCCGCCAGTGTCAGCCGCAGCCGCGCGCCACTGAAGGAGAGCGGATCCTCCACCGAGCCGACCAGCGTCAGCTCCGTGGGGCCATGCTGGACCGCCACATCTATCGGGTACGGCTGCGCGCGGTCCATGAGCGAGACCAGCGCCCCACCCGAAAACCGTCCCGTAATCGCCTGCCCGGTATAGGTGCCGCGTACATCCGCCACGATCCGTGGCCCGGCCCTGTCCCGCCCCGGGGTGGTATGCACCTCGGCCCGCATGTCGCTCCGCAGCCCCGCATGCACCAGGTGCAGGTGGCCATCGTTAATGTTCAGCTCACCGATCCGTGGCAGCGGGGTGGATGCTTCCTTTCCGCCGCCCGCTTTCCCGCCAGATTTTTTACCATGGGAGAAATGGTAGTTCGCTTCGCCATCCCCGCGCGCATCCAGTTCGACAACCGGCGCATCCAGCGCAATGACCGGCAGATCCAGCCTGCCGCCCAGCAGGTGCCACAGGTTGACCCCCACCATCAGATGCGCCGCCGTGGCGAAGGGGGGCAGGCTGTCAAACCCCTCCGGCTCGTCAATACGGACATCATCGGCGGTGATGCGCGTGACCCGGCCGATCTGGACATGCAGGTGCGCCAGCGTGACCCGGCGGCCCAGCGCCTCACCGGCCTTGTGCTCCACCAGGGGTACGAACCAGTCCCATGACCAGAAAATGACCAGCGCAAGCACAGCGGCGGCCAGCGCGCCCGTGACCGGAAAATACAACTGTTCCAGCAGGCCGCCGCCCTGCATGTGCTGGTGGCTGTTCTCACGGTCCGGTCCGGACATACTGCGCACACTCCTTGTGCATGGAAAAAAAAGTATCAGATAAACGGGTGGTCACAGCCGGAGTTGCGGCCACATCCGCCGTTGCGCGCACCCGGCCGCACCTGGGGGCTGGCGCGTGGCCCGCGTGTCCTGTATGCGGTCAGGCAGATTCAATCCCTTATCATACCTGATCGCGAGGTCACCGTCATGCCTGCCTATCGTTCCCGCACTACGACACATGGCCGCAACATGGCCGGTGCGCGCAGCCTGTGGCGTGCAACCGGTATGCAGGATGGTGATTTTGGCAAGCCGATCATCGCCATCGCCAATTCCTTTACGCAGTTCGTGCCCGGTCATGTCCACCTCAAGGATCTGGGCCAGCTCGTGGCCGGCGCGGTGGCCGATGCGGGCGGCGTGGGGCGTGAGTTCAACACCATCGCGGTGGATGACGGCATCGCCATGGGCCATGGCGGCATGCTGTACAGCCTCCCTTCGCGCGAGCTGATCGCCGATGCGGTGGAGTATATGGTCAACGCGCATTGCGCCGATGCGCTGGTGTGCATAAGCAACTGCGACAAGATCACGCCCGGCATGCTCATGGCGGCGATGCGGCTGAACATCCCCACCATCTTCGTATCCGGCGGGCCGATGGAAGCGGGCAAGGTGCTGAACAACGGCGCCGAGCAGCAGGTTGACCTCATCACCTCCATGGTGGCGGCGGCCAACCCCGATGTCAGCGATGAACAGTCGAACCAGATCGAACGTTCCGCCTGCCCCACATGCGGGTCGTGCTCGGGCATGTTCACCGCCAATTCCATGAACTGCCTGACCGAGGCGCTGGGCCTCGCCCTGCCCGGCAATGGCAGCCTTGTCGCCACCCATGCCGACCGACGCGAACTGTTCATGCGCGCGGGCCGCGAGATCGTGGCACTCGCCCGCCGCTGGTACGAGCATGATGATGAAACCGCCCTGCCGCGCGGCATCGCCAGCAAGGCCGCGTTTGAAAACGCCATGTCGGTCGATATCGCCATGGGGGGCTCGACCAACACGGTCCTGCACCTGCTGGCGGCGGCGCATGAGGGGGAAGTCCATTTCACCATGGCGGATATCGACCGCCTGTCCCACAAGGTGCCGAACCTGTGCAAGGTCTCGCCCTCGCGCATGGATGTCCATATGGAGGACGTGCACCGCGCGGGCGGCATTCCCGCCATCATGGGTGAACTGGCCCGCATGGGGCTGCTGCATGGCGACGTACCCAGCGTGCATGCCCCCACGGTGACGCAGGCCCTGCATAAATGGGACATCAGCGCGCCAACAGTGGATGAGGCGGCACGGACCTTCTTCCGCGCGGCCCCCGGCGGGGTGCGGACCACGCAGGCGTTTTCACAGTCGAGCCGGTACAAGACGCTTGATACCGACCGCGCTGACGGCGCGCTGCGCGATGCGGCCCATGCCTACAGCCGCGACGGCGGGCTGGCGGTGCTGTTCGGCAACCTTGCGGAAGATGGCGCCATCGTCAAAACCGCCGGTGTTGCGGCGAACCTGCTGACCTTTACGGGGCCCGCGCGCATTTTCGAAAGCCAGGACGCCGCGGTCTCCGCCATCCTGAGCAACGACATCGTGGCCGGGGATGTGGTCGTGATCCGTTACGAAGGCCCCAAGGGTGGTCCCGGCATGCAGGAAATGCTGTATCCGACCAGCTACCTGAAATCCAAGGGACTGGCCGAGAAATGCGCGCTGATTACCGATGGCCGCTTTTCGGGCGGGAGTTCGGGGCTGTCGATCGGTCATATCTCGCCCGAGGCGGCGGAAGGCGGGATCATCGGGCTGCTGGAGGAAGGCGACACGATCGAGATCGACATTCCCAACCGCATCCTGCGCACCACGGTCAGTGATTCCGAACTCGCCGCCCGGCGGGACCGGATGGAGGAACGCGGCGCGCGCGCCTGGCAGCCGGACCGCAAGCGCACGGTTTCCGTGGCGTTGCAGGCCTATAGCGCACTGACCACCAGCGCCGCCCGTGGCGCGGTGCGCGATGTCAGCCAGATCGGCCGCCGCACCAGCCGCTGATACGACCGGCCCGGACGGACAATACGACGCCCCGGCGGGACCGCTCTTTCCCGCCGGGGCGTTGCGCGTTCAGCCTACGGCCCCCGGGTCGTGCTGCCCCTTGCGGCGGAATGTGCGGGTTACATGTTCCCGCAGCGCCGCCAGATCTGGCAGGATGGCGTTATGCAGCGAGCGGACACTGTCATGCGCGGCATAAAAGCGTAGCGATGTGGCGATGCCGGTGATGATGGCGGCCCCCACGAACACGCCATCCACTTCTATGATTTTTGAATCGAACATGATTTCCTGCCCTGAGCTGCCGGTTCTGGCGGCTTGCGGCCTGTCCCCATCCACGGGGCGGCCGCTTGACCAATTATGGCACGATTTTTGCTTTATCGTTGCCCTGCCCGCGCCAACGCGACACGAGCCGGGGAAGTTGCCTGACCTGAGCGCCCGGACATAAAAAACAGACCGTCAAAAACCCTTTCCTGATGTGACTGGCCTGTGGGCGCACAGCATCATGCTGCCTCTGGTCTTTTCAAACCGGGGAAGAGAAAGTCCGTTATTGTGGCATTTTCATGATCATGCGCCATCTGCCCGAGTCGATACTGAAACAATACAGTGTGGACAGGTTGCGCGGGGCGGTATTATTTATTTTCATGTCAAACCGGCAGGACAGGCCAGCCATCCCCTGCCCTACGTGACAGAATCAGGATAAAAGCTGTTTTCCTGCCCCACGCAACCAACCGACAGACCCGGTGCCGCCCCTTGACCTGCCTGATGTCTTTCCCCCTTCCCCCATCCCGGCCCATCCTTCGCCGCGCCATTCCGGGCGGGGTGCTTGCGCTGTGTCTGGCGCTGGCCGGCCTGCCCCGCGCCACCCATGCCGCCCCGGCCTATCCCGCGCCGATCATGGGCAGCGAGACCACGGCCCATGCATGGGGCATCGACACCCGCTTTGCCCGGACCACGCCATGCCGGGTCGAGATCACCCTCAACCAGACCATCTTCCTGGCCCATATGCCCGAAATGATCCGGGCTGGCATTTTCAATGCGCAGGTAACGCCCGCGCTGCAACAGCAGGCGCCGCATTACCTGATGAACACATTGCAGACCGATGTAACGCCCGGCTTCGTCCATACGCTGTTCACACAGCGCAATGCCCCTGCAAGCTGCCACTTCGCATGGTCCTACACCGCGCCCGATGGCGCGACGCATCCCATGCTGGGCTTCGACATGACCCGGCAGGCGCATGACCGGATCGACTGGACCCGCCTGCGCTTTGGCGACATGCTCCCGATGGCCGGAAACCTCACGGTGGACCGGGAGTTCGATGTGCTGGTCAATCAGGAAACCGTGGATGTGTCGATCGCCCTGTCCAGAAGCCAGGACCAGACCGACCTGCCCCCGCCCACCGGGCCGAACACGCCCTGATGGCGCACCCCCACGGCGCGTGCCGCACGGAGCTGAGCGCGGGATTCACCACACCTGCGCCGGCAACCATGACAACCTGCCTGACCACAACAGACGGATGACATCCCCGCCCGCCCCGCGCATGTGGAACCGGCTTGTCCCGGTCCTAGCCTTCCTGCTCGCCATGGGTGGCGGTGTGGCGGCGGCACGGGCGGAAGAATGCCTGCGGTTCGGGGCCGGCAACCAGTTGCCGGTGCTCGATAATGCCCAACTGGCGGCACAGACGCAGATCCTGTGCAGCGCCCGGTTCGCCGTGCTGTATTCCGGTCTGGCGCATGAACCGTTATGGGCCGCCGAGCATCTTGACGCCGCCATGGTCCGGGCCGCCATGTCCACCCCGCGCCAGGGCGACTTCCACCCCGACCCCCGCATTCCCGTCCCCCTCCGCGCGGAACTGGAGGATTATGTCCGTTCCGGTTTCGACCGTGGACACATGGCGCCATCGGGCGACATGCCCGACCGGCAGGCGCAGGAGGAAAGCTTCGCCCTGTCCAACATCGTGCCCCAGCGCGCGGAACTGAACCGGGGCAGATGGGCCGATATCGAATCGGCGGTGCGCAGGCTGGCCCTGCGCGAGGGGGAACTGTACGTCGTGACCGGCCCGGCCTTCCATACCCGCACGATCACTGCGATCGGCCCGGACCGGGTACTGGTCCCGACCTCGACATGGAAGGCGGTCTATGATCCGCGCGGGCGGCAGACGGGGGTATATGTATGCCACAATGCGGCGCGCAATCCCGGCTGCAGTCATGTCAGCGTGGCCCTGCTTACCCATGTAACGGGGATCGATCCCTTCCCCGCGCTGCCCCCGGACATGAAACAGGTCTGCATGACCCTGCCCTTCGGCAGGATGCGCACGCCACGACGAACGCGACACCCACGCCATACCCGTTCGCTATGGTAAGAAGGAAGGCCAGAGGAGACATGACCATGACAGCCCATCACCCCCCCGCCGGTACGCAGGCTGGCCTCGTGCCCTTTGCCGATAACAGCGCCAGCCGCACCATTGGCGGCATGACGGTGGAAAACGGCACGGACAGCATCGCCTTTTACGGCCAGACGAACCTGGACCGCGACAGCGCCGGGCTGGAGCGCGCGCGCGCGTTGCTGGCGTTCTTCCAGCAGGTGGTGGATACCCTCGCCGCCCAGAAAGACCTGCCCACACACCTGCCCACACGCAAGGCGGGGCGGATGCCCAACCCCTTTACCCGCCAGACAGGGCCCTGATGCACAACAGGGCCGGTTCCCTGCGGAACCGACCCTGTTGAAAAACCCGTATCCCGCCGCAAGGCAGCGGGAAAAGCAGGATCAGCGCTTGCTGAACTGGAAGGAGCGGCGAGCCTTGGCGCGGCCGTACTTCTTACGTTCAACAACACGCGAATCGCGCGTCAGGAAGCCCGCGGCCTTCAGGATGCTGCGCAGCGCGGGTTCGTAATGGGTCAGCGCGCGGCTGATGCCATGACGGACCGCACCAGCCTGGCCCGACAGACCACCACCAACAACGGTGCAGTACACGTCGAACTGGTTGTAGCGATCGGCAACCAGGAAAGGCTGCGTGATCAGCATGCGCAGGACCGGACGGGCGAAATAGGTGCCGACCGGACGACCGTTGACGATGATGTCGCCCTTGCCCGGCTTGATCCACACGCGGGCAACCGCGTCCTTGCGGCGACCCGTGGCGTAGGAACGGCCCTGCGCGTCGCGCTTGGCTTCGTAAACGGGTGCGGCTTCCTGCGAGGAGACAACCTGACCGGTCGCGACGGCTTCCTTCAGGTCGGCCAGCGTGCCTGTACGCTCTTGTGTTTCGGACATGATGTTCAGGCCCCGACGTTCTGGGTGGTGACGGCGTTCTTGCGGTTCAGCGATGCAACATCAAGAACCTGCGGCTTCTGCCCGTCATGCGGGTGTTCGCTGCCGGCATAGACGTACAGATGCTTCATCTGCGCGCGCTGCAGCGGGCCACGGGTGATCATGCGCTCGACCGCCTTGCGCACGACATCGCCGGGGTTCTTGCCGGTCAGGCGCTGGGTGATCGTGCGTTCCTTGATCCCGCCGGGATAGCCGGTGTGGTAATGGAACAGCTTCTGGTTCACCTTGTTGCCGGTCAGACGGATCTTCTCGGCGTTGATGACGACAATGTTGTCGCCGCAATCAACATGCGGGGTGAACTGGGGCTTGTGCTTGCCGCGCAGGCGCTGGGCGATGATCGCCGCCAGCCGGCCCAGAACGAGGCCTTCGGCGTCGATCAGGGTCCAGCCACGCGTCACCTCTGCGGGTTTCAGCGAGGGTGTGGTCTTCATGGATTCAGTGTTCCGTCCAGATAATGTAGCGGTAACGGGTGGCGCGTTATCATCCGTACGCGCGGTAAACGTCAAGTGCATAATGCCGGGAGGCGGCATTTTTCCGGTAAAAAAGAGCGTGTGGTATCATGATACCGCCATCTTTCCGGCCCCACCTTCCCCTCAGGCGATTGCCGAGGGGGGGCGGAATGCGATAGCACTCGGCTCAGGCTTATTACGGATGTCAGGCTCGTGAAGAAACTCTATCCCGCCATTCCCCTGCTTGTACTTGCGCTGCTTGTCGGCGGCTGGGGGGTGCACCATTTTGCCGAGCGCAGGCTCGAAGCCGGCATTGCCGACTTCCGGGCCTCCCTCGGGCCTGACGCCTCGTTCAGCTACGCCACGGCCCGGCCGCGCACGCTGGCGCGCGGCGCGCACTTTACGGCCGTAACCTATCACAACCCGGCCATGACGCTTACGGCGGCGGATGTGCGGCTGGGCGGGCTGACCGGCAACAACGTGCAGGGCGAACGGATCGGCAGCCTTGTCCTGCGCGATGTGAAGGTCATGACGCCGGACAGCACGATCTCGCTGGACCAGGTGGCGCTCACGAACCTCGTGCTGCCCAATACCGCACGCGCCACCGCCGACATGGCCCGGCCGCTGGGCTTCGATTCCCTCGTGCTGGACCGGGGCACGTTCATCAACATGCATCTGGCCATTCCCCGCAGCCAGACCGATGTTACGGTCGGGCGCATGGTGGTGGGGCAGTACGGGACCGGCCGGTCGTCCAGCCTGGATCTGGACCGGCTGGCGACCCAGATCAACCTCACACCCACGCGCCGCCTGTCCGTCGAGCATATCAAATTCGATGGCCCGGATTTCGCGGGGGAGGTGGCAAGCCTGATCCAGTCGGGCCACCTGATCCATGAAAGCCATGCGCAGACCATGGATCTGAAAAAGGTCGAGATCGACAGCACGCATCCCATGCTCCAGATCGACCATGTCGCCACGTCCCGCACCTCCACCGAGACGGAGGACAGGATGGATACGACCCTGACCAACCTGACCATCTGGTCCACCGGAACGGATAACCCCTCCATCCTCAATGCCTTCGGCTACGACCATTTCACCGGCAACATCCACGCCAACAGCACCAGCGACCGCAACGCAAGCCGCGTGCGCCTGGAGCCGCTGACCATCAACGCGCCGGACATGGGCAACCTGAGCATGGTGGCCGAGCTGGACCAGATCCCCTTTGACGACATGGCCATCATCCCCGAGACCGCCCGCGTCGTCTCCGCCGCCCTGACATGGGAAGACCATTCGCTGGCGGATCACGTGCTGGCCGGTCTGGCCAGAAGCCGCGACATGGATGTGGAAGCCTACAGGCAGAACCTGTTCGGCACGCTCAACGGTTCGGATGACGCATCCATGCGCGCCATGGGCCGCTTCCTGCAGTCCCCGGCGGATCACCCGCTCCAGGTTGCCCTGCGCCCGATGAAGCCGGTCAACCTCATGATGCTGGGCATCGCCCTGTCCATGGCGGGGGATCCTTCGGTCGCGGCCCCGCTGGGCCTGACCATCTCCACGCCCTGATGCCCGATAGCGGGCCGGTGCATGTCATCGGCGCGACCGGCCGGTCGGGGCTGGCGCTGTGCCGCGCGCTGGCCGCGCAGGGGCGCGCGCCTGTCCCGGTCGTGCGCGACCTTTCGCGCTGGCAGGCCACGGGGGCCGCCATTCCCGCCCGCGTGGCGGATCTGGAAAACGATCCCGCCCCCCTCCGCGCCGCGCTGGCCGATGCGACCTACGTGGCGCTGACCGCCCATGCGCGCCACCTGCCCGCCGTGCTGGCGGCAGCGCCCCCAGGCGCGCGGATCGTGGCACTTGGCAGTACGCGCATCTTCACCCGCTGGCCCGATGCGCATGCGCGTGGCGTGCTGCATGGGGCCGCGGCCTTCGCCCGCTCCGGCCGCGATGGCGTGCTGCTTCATCCCACCATGATTTATGGCGCCATGGGCGAAGACAACGTGCAGCGTCTCGCGGCCCTCATGCGCCGCCTGCCGCTGCTGCCACTGCCGCGCGGGGGGCGGGCGCGCATCCAGCCCATATGGCAGGGCGATGTGACCCGCGCCCTGATCGCGGCCCTGGACCGCGCATGGGACGGACCGCACAGCCTGGTCATCGCCGGGCCGGATCAGGTCGCCTATCGCGACTTCACGCGCATGGTGGCGCAGGCCGCCGGATTGCGCCCACGTCGCGTGCTGCCGGTGCCGGGGCCGGTGCTGATTGCCCTGTCGCGGCTGCGCCTGCCGGGACTGCCGCGCATAAGGCCCGCCGAGGTCAGGCGGCTGCTGGAAGACAAGATTTTCGATATCGCGCCCATGCGCGCGCAGCTCGGGTTCCAGCCCCACTCACTGGCGGCAGGGCTGACCCGTACGTTCGGGCAACCGGCATGAACCGGCTGACTGCCTGAAATCGTATACGTTATTTTTGGGAAAATAGAGTGGGGCGAACGACGGGGCTCGAACCCGCGACATCCAAGACCACAACCTGGCGCTCTACCAACTGAGCTACGTCCGCCACATCTGGGCCGTGATTTAGAGAAGCCACGGGCGCGCGTCAATTACCCTTTTTGAATTTCTGCAACATTTCCTGTGCAAAGCCGCTCCCGTACCGTTTGCAGCCGCTGGATGGCCGCAGCGATGACCCCGGCCTTCTTGCAGAATGCGAAGCGCACGAAGCTGTCGGGAATGTCCGTGCCGCGCGGGTCGTAAAAGGCCGAGACCGGAATCGCGGCGACCCCGCCATCGCGCACCATCTGCTGGCAGAACGCGACATCACCCCCGCTGAAGCCCAGCGGCGTGATGTCGGCGATCAGGAAGTAGCTGCCATTGCACGGCAGCACATCGAATCCGGCGCGCGTCAGCCCTTCGGCCAGCCAGTCCCGTGCCGAGCGCATCCCTTCGGCCAGCCGCTCGAAATAGGCGGTATCCTTGTCGAGTCCCAGCGCCACCGCACGTTGCAGGTTGGGGGCCACGGTAAAGGTCAGGAGCTGATGCGCCTTGGCCACCAGATCGGCCAGCGGGGCCGGGGCGGTCACATACCCCACCTTCCACCCGGTCATGGAAAAGCTCTTGCCCGCGCTGCCGATGCGGATGGTGCGCTCACGCATGCCCGGCAGCGCCATGAGCGGCTGATGGCGGACGGGGGCGAAGGTCAGGTGTTCGTAAACCTCGTCACACACGGCATAGGCATCGTGGCGCGCCAGCAGCCCGGCAATGAACTCAAGCTCGTCACGGGTGAAGACCTTGCCCGTCGGGTTCATGGGGGTGTTGAGCAGGACGGCCTTGGTGCGCGGGCTGAAGGCGGCGGCCAGCGTGGCGCGCGGCAGATCCCAGTGCGGGGGGGCCAGGCGCACGGTGCGCACCACCGCGCCGAGCATTTCCAGCACCGGCAGGTAGGTGTCGTACAGGGGTTCGAACACCACCACCTCATCCCCCCGGTTGACCAGCGCCATGAGTGAAGCGGTAATGGCCTCCGTCGCCCCGCACGTCACCACGACCTCGCGGTTGGGATCGACCGAGATACCGTAAAACCGCGCATTGGACCGCGCCACGGCGCGACGCAGTTCGGGCACCCCCGCAAGCGGGGGATACTGGTTGCGCCCGTCGCGCAGCGCGGCGGCGGCGGCTTCCACCAGGTCACGCGGGCCTTCGGTATCGGGAAAGCCCTGACCCAGATTGATCGCGCCATGTTCCGCCGCCTGCGCGGACATGACGGAAAAAATGGTGGTCGAGAGCCCCGAAAGCATGGAGTTCGTCGGTTTCATCGTCGCATCCTGATCATACGGGCCTGTGAGTGCGCGTGCGCGCTTTTTTGCAATATCATCCGATTGCCTGAAATCCAAAGCCGTGCAACCCTGTCGCGCCAGATAAACGGCGTGCGAACACGCGCCACAGGACGGAAGACTGACACAGCGGCATGAAAAAGATCGAAGCCATCATCAAGCCCTTCAAGCTCGACGAGGTGAAAGATGCCCTGCATGAAATCGGCCTGATGGGCATTACCGTGATCGAGGCCAAGGGCTTCGGACGCCAGAAAGGCCAGACGGAACTCTATCGGGGTGCTGAATACATCATCGACTTCCTGCCCAAGGTTAAGCTGGAAATCGTATGCACGGACGACATGACCGAACGTGCGATTGAAGCAATCATGACCGCGGCCCGCACGGGACGCATCGGGGATGGCAAGATATTTGTCACGCCCGTGTCGGATGTGATCCGCATCCGCACGGGGGAACGGGGGGCCGATGCCGTCTGAGACGGGCCATCCGCACATTGAAGCCATGTATCTAGGCTATCGACAGCGGACTTACGTTTCCGTAACCATAACCGCCGCGCCGCATGGAACGGCACACTAGAGTCAGGACAGGTAAATTTAACATGGCAAAAAAAGCACAGGCTTCTGCCTCGGTCTCGGCACCGTCGCATTCCGCTGAAGCCATCGCGAAGGTTTTCGAAATCATCAAGGAAAACGCGGTCGAGATGGTTGACCTGCGTTTCACCGATCCGCGTGGCAAGTGGCACCACACCACCCAGTACGTCACCACGATCGAGGAAGACACCTTCCGCGAAGGCTTCATGTTCGACGGTTCCTCCATCGCGGGGTGGAAAGCCATCAACGAAAGCGACATGATCCTGCTGCCTGACCCGACAACGGCGGTCATGGACCCGTTCTCCGCCAAGCCGCAGCTCATCCTGGTCTGTGATATCGTGGAGCCCTCCACCGGGCAGTTCTACAACCGCGACCCGCGCGCGACCGCCAAGCTGGCCGAGCAGTACCTGAAGTCCACCGGCCTGGGCGACACCGCCTTTTTCGGCCCGGAAGCCGAATTCTTCATCTTTGACAGCGTGCGTTTCGGCACCGGCCCGAATTTCGGCACCTACGAGCTGGAAAGCGTTGAAGGCCCCGGCGCGTCGCTCAAGGACTACCCCGAAGGCAACATGGGCCACCGCCCCGGCGTGAAGGGCGGCTACTTCCCCGTCGCGCCCGTGGACAGCGAAGGCGACCTGCGCGCCGAAATGCTGAGCACGATGGGCGAGATGGGCCTGCCGATCGAGAAGCACCACCACGAAGTCGCGCAGTCCCAGCACGAGCTGGGCACGAAGTTCGCGACGCTGGTGAAGGCGGCCGACTTCATGCAGATCTACAAGTACTGCGTGCATAACGTCGCCCATTCCTATGGCAAGACGGCCACGTTCATGCCGAAGCCGATCTATGGCGACAACGGTTCGGGCATGCATGTGCACCAGTCCATCTGGCGCGACGGCAAGCCCACATTCGGCGGCAACGGCTATGCCGACCTGTCGGACGAGGCGCTGTACTACATCGGCGGCATCATCAAGCACGCCAAGGCGCTCAATGCCTTCACCAACCCGTCCACCAATTCCTACAAGCGCCTGATCCCGGGATTCGAAGCGCCCGTGCTGCTGGCCTACTCGGCGCGTAACCGCTCCGCTTCGTGCCGCATCCCCTACGCGACCAGCCCGAAGGCGAAGCGCGTCGAGGTCCGCTTCCCCGATCCGACGGCGAACCCCTATCTCGCGTTCTCCGCCATGCTCATGGCTGGCCTGGACGGCATCAAGAACAAGATCCACCCGGGCGACGCCATGGACAAGGACCTGTATGACCTGCCGCCCGAAGAACTGAAGCAGATCCCGACCGTGGCCGGCTCCCTGCGTGAAGCCCTGACCGCCCTGGAAGCCGATCACGAGTTCCTGCTGGCCGGTGGCGTGTTCACCAAGGACCAGATCGAAAGCTACTGCGAAATCAAGTGGCAGGACGTGTTCAAGTTCGAACACACCCCGCATCCGGCCGAGTTCGAGATGTACTACTCCGTCTGATCCCACCCTCCTTTTTTTGGAAGGGTCAGACACGGGCGCCGGGACCAGCAGGTTCCGGCGCTTTTTTCATGTCTGGTGCGCGGGCGCGCAAATCCGCGCGCAACCGGCGAAAAAACCACACGTTTGCCTGATTTCGCCCCTCACCCGCCCGTCTGGGTCGCCATATCACCTACACCTCGGCGCGTACATGCCGCATGCTACGCCACAGGAGGACAGACATGACCCAGCACGTTCCCGACACCATGCAGGCCGTCACCATAGCCGCGCCCGGCGGTCCCGATTCCCTTGCCCTTTCCACCGTGCCGGTGCCGCAGCCAGCGGCGGGGGAAGTGCTGGTCCGGGTCATGGCGGCGGGCATCAACCGGCCCGACATCATGCAACGCCAGGGGCTGTACCCGCCGCCGCCGGGGGCCAGCCCGCTGCTGGGCCTGGAAATCGCGGGGGAAGTGGTGGCCCATGGCGCGGGTGTGACGGCGGACGGTTTCCCGGCGCTGGGGGCGCGGGTCTGCGCGCTGGTCAATGGCGGGGGCTACGCGCAGTACTGCACCGTGCCCGCGGGGCAATGCCTGCCGTGGCCGGTCGGGTTCGACGCGATCCATGCCGCCGCCCTGCCCGAGACGTTTTTCACCGTCTGGTCCAACCTGTTCATGACGGCGGGGCTGAAACCGGGGGAGCGCGTGCTGGTCCATGGCGGCACCAGCGGCATCGGCACCGTCGCCATCCAGCTTGTGCGTGAACTGGGGGGCACGGTCTATGCCACCGCCGGGACGGATGACAAATGCGCGCTGTGCACCGCGCTGGGGGCCAGCGCGGCCATCAATTACCGGACCGAGGATTTTCCCCAGCGCATAAAGGAACTGACGCAGGGCGCGGGCGTAAATGTCATACTGGACATGGTCGGCGCGTCGTATCTGGAGGGTAACCTGCGTTCACTCGCACCGGAGGGACGGCTGGTGATCATAGCACTTCAGGGTGGGGCCAGGGCCGATGGCGTCAATCTGGCCCGCATCATGACCCGCAGGCTGGTCGTGACCGGCACCACGCTGCGCCCGCGCGACAGCGCCTACAAGGCGGAAATCGCCCGGCAGCTCGAAGCGCGCGTGTGGCCCCTGCTCGCGCGCCGGGCCATTCGCCCGCTCATCCATGCCACCTTCCCCTTTGCGCGGGTCGCCGATGCCCATACACTCATGGAAAACGGGTCGCATATGGGAAAAATCATGCTGGACCTCCAGCAGCAGGCCACCGGTGTGACAGGGCGATAGGAACGGATCTGGTGCTACTGAACGTCATCGAGCGTGGACCCGAAGAAAACGGACCCGACACGGCGGGCCGCCCGCCGATTGTCCTGCTGCATGGCCTGTTCGGCCGGGCGCGCAACCTTGGCTTTTTCCAGCGCCGCCTGGCCCGCACGCGGCGCACGCTGGCCATCGACCTGCGCAACCATGGCGACAGCCCGCACGGCCTTATGGACTACAACGCCATGGCGGGCGACCTGCTGGAAACGCTGGGCCACCATAACGCCCTGCCCGCCACCCTGGTCGGCCATTCCATGGGGGGCAAGGTCGCCATGACACTGGCGCTGACCCGGCCGGGCATGGTGCATAGCCTGCTGGTGGCCGATATCCCGCCCGCGCGCACGGGGCACGGGCAGTTCGGGCTGGCCGAGCAGATGCTGCGCGTCACCTTCCCGCCCTTCCTTAACCGCGCGGGGGCGGACACGCTGCTCCAGCACTATATTCCCAATAGCGATGTGCGGGCGCTCATGCTCCAGAACATCCGCATCGGGGAAGACCCGGGCTGGACCATCGGGCTGCGCGAGATCGTGGACTCCCTGTCCAATGTGGAAAGCTGGCCCTACATGCCTGAAGGCTATACCTATCCCGGCCCTACGCTGTTCCTGGCGGGCGAGAATTCGCCCTATATCCGCTCCGAGCATTATGGCATCATGCGCAGGCTGTTTCCGTGCTACCGGCTGGAACTGATCGAACGGGCGGGACACTGGCTGCATGTCGAAAATCCACAGCGATTTGCGCAATTACTGGAAAATTTCACAGAAAGTTACTGAACGACGTTCCGTTACATATCCGGTCCTTGACAACCTCCCCCCCCGCGTCAGTTATGCTGGCGATATAACAGGGCAGGCAGGCACGCGGCCCCCACAACAGACCAGCATGGCGGAGACCCGTAGCCTTTCATGACGGCGACACTCAGTCCCTCCTCCCGGTGGCGCAACGCCGTGGAGCCCGTACTGATCCCACATGGCACAGGGGTGGCCGACACCCAGCCGTCTTCCGGCGCGCGCGAATCCTTCCAGTCGCCCGCGCGCGAACGCCTGCTGCCCGGCGGGGTCGTGCCGCAGCCACCGGGCTACCGCAAACTGCGCCCCATGCTTTCGGGCCTGATCCGTCCCGACACGGTGGAAACGCCCGGCCCGGGCCGGGCCATTGCCGTATCGGGACTGGTGCACGCGGCGCTGCTGGTTGTCATCCTGATCGAATCCGCCCATCACCGCCAGCATGGCACGCCCGACGCGATGCAATCCGAACCGCAGGTGGAGATGGTGTTCTCGCCACCCACGTCGAGCGGGTTGCAGGGCCAGTCCTCGCCCGACATGGCGGGGGGGCAGAACACGCCCCACCCGCAGCAGGATGCGCAGCGCGAACCCACCGCGCAGGAAAAAAATCCCAACCAGCCGCAGAACAGCGAGGATTCATCGCCCTCGGCCAACAGCCCGAGCGCACAGACCCCCTCCGCCCCACCGCTGAGCGAGGCACCGTCCGACCTGTCGGTGCCGCAGTCGCAGCAGCAGGACCAGTTCAACCCCTCCATGCAGACTTCGGGCCATGGGCAGCACGCGGCCCAGCAGTCGCACAGCCAGACATCGCCCAACGCGTATGCCGCGCTCCAGCACCCGATGAACTGGTCATTCTCCGGCTCGCCCCTGCCGCGCCGCAGCCGGCAGGGCCGCGCGGGCGGCACGGGGGGACCGATCGACCTGTCGCTCGGCCCGGTGGTCAGCAATGGCAGGATCAACGCGCCCTATTCCTCCAGCACCCAGATCAAGGGCGTGAGCGATGATTACGGCAACGAACTCGACCGCTGGATCCGCAGCCACATGTACTACCCCGAGGAAGCCGCCCGCGCGGGTGAGGAAGGCCCCTCCTCGGTGCATGTGGAACTCGACCGCGAGGGCCATGTCACCAAGGTACGCCTGACCGGGCAGTCCGGATCCTATTACCTTGACGCGGCGACGGTGGGGATGTTCCGCAATGCCCAGCTACCGCCCGTGCCACCGGATATGCAGGGCGACACATTCCCCATCGACCTGACCATCAACTACATTCTCATCCGTCGCTAGGCGGAACAGATACAGCGGGAGCACGCAGCATGGATACAGCCGGAGTACTGCAACAGGCGGGGCGTGATTTCCGTGCGTTCGATAATGCCGTTGACGCCGTGGCCCATATTACCGAACTGTACGACCGCGCCGCCGCCCGGATCCGCCATGCCTTCGCCACGCGCGACACGACGGGGCTGGCGGATGCGGTCTATCCCTATCTGGCCTTCATCCCCAATGCGCCGCTGCCGCCCGATGGTCCGCGCCCACCCTTCGATGTGGTGCTTGAACCCGGTTTCTACGGCACGACCCTGACGCGCCCCGCCCTGTTTGCCGATTACTGGCGCGAACAGATCGCAAGCCTTCTGCACCACTATGAAACGCCGGTTCTGGTCGGGCTGTCACGCCAGCCGATCCCGCTGTCCTATGTGATGGAAGAAGCGGTCACGTCCCTGACGGAAGCCGACCTGGTGTGGATCCAGTCGCACTTCGCGCTGCCGGACCTGCATGTGACCGATGATTCGATCGCCAACTGCGATTATATCCCCCGCCCCGGCACACCCCGGCCGCTGGCGCTGTTCACGGCGGCGCGCACGGATTATTCACTCGCGCGCCTGCATCACTATACCGGCACGGCGCCGCACCATTTCCAGCGCTTCATCCTGCTGACCAATTACCAGCGTTACGTCGATGCATTCCGTGAATACGGGCATGCGCAGGTCGATAGCGGCACGCAATACACCACCTTTGTCGAGCCGGGCGAGATCATCCATACCCGCGACACGCAGCATGCCGTCCCCCATGCGGGCCACAGCCTGCCCCAGATGCCCGCCTACCACCTGTGCCGCCCCGATGGCGATGGCATCACCCTCATCAATATCGGCGTGGGCCCCGCCAACGCCAAGACGATCACGGACCACCTCGCGGTGCTGCGCCCGCATTGCTGGCTTATGGTCGGACACTGCGCGGGCCTGCGCCGCAGCCAGAAGCTGGGGGATTACGTGCTGGCCCATGGCTACCTGCGCGACGACCATGTGCTTGATGACGACCTGCCGCCCTGGGTGCCCGTTCCCCCCATTGCGGAAGTTCAGGTCGCCCTTCAGGACGTGACCGCCCGCGTGACCGGCCTGCACGATGCCGAGGTCAAGACCCGCCTGCGCACCGGCACGGTCATGACAACGGATAACCGCAACTGGGAACTGCGGCTCAATGCGCTGTTCACCCGCATCAACACCTCCCGCGCCATTGCGGTGGACATGGAATCAGCCACCATCGCGGCCAATGGATTCCGCTTCCGCGTTCCCTATGGCACGCTGCTGTGCGTGTCCGACAAGCCGCTGCATGGGGAACTGAAACTGCGCGGCATGGCCAACGCCTTCTATCGCGAGCGGGTGCGCCAGCATCTGGTGGTGGGCATCGAGACCATGCAGCAGTTGCGCGCCCAGGGCGTGGACCGGCTGCACTCACGCAAGCTGCGCGGGTTTGACGAACCGGCCTTCCGGTAAGGCGCGCCCCAAGGCAGCCAACACGTTCGAAACCGCCTGAAAATGGGCTCAGAAATCCGGCAGCGTCGGCGCCAGGTGCCCGCCCTGCCGCACCGGGGCCATGCGGCGGGCAAGGCCGGTGGCGTCGTCGGTTTCCACCATCATGCCCGCGATGCTGGCCTCGCCTTCGGCGGGTTGCAGGCGGTCGCCGGGCATCTTGCGCACGAAGCGCGCGATGGCCGCCTCCTTGCCCATGCCGATCACGCTGTCATAATCGCCGCACATGCCCGCATCGGTCTGGAAGGCCGTGCCGCCCGACAGGATGCGATGGTCCGCCGTGGGCGTATGGGTGTGGGTGCCGATCACCAGCGAGACCCGGCCATCGAGATAATGCCCCATGGCCCATTTCTCGCTCGTGGCTTCGGCATGCACGTCCACAATGGCCGCGTGCATGGTCACGCCCAGCCGGTGGCGGGAGAGAATATCGGTCATCGCGCGGAAGGGGTCATCCATCGCGTCCATGAACTGGCGGCCCATGACATTCACGACCAGCACCCTGCGCCCGTCCACCAGTTCCACCACCACGCTGCCCTGTCCCGGCGTGCCGGGCGGATAGTTGGTGGGGCGGATGATGCGGGGTTCGCTGCCGATATGGCCGATCAGGTCGCGCCGGTCCCAGCTATGGTTGCCCAGCGTGATGACGTCCACGCCCCCTTCCAGCAGGTCGCGCCCGATGGCGGGCGACAGGCCGAAACCGTGACTTGCGTTTTCGCCATTCACCACCACGAAATCGAGCGCAAGGTCACGCCGCAGCGCCGGAAGGCGGGAAATCACGGCTTCGCGCCCGACCCGGCCCACGATATCGCCCAGAAACAGTATTCTCAAGAAAACAGCCTTTTTTACCGTGTCCGCCCGTCACCACGACACCGGATCCATTCACGTTCGGTCACGATCGCGGGCAATGCAACATCATGCAGCCCCGTGGGAATGCAGGCCACTTCCTGAAAGGACAGGCCGAACCCCACGGCGCGCGCGCCGGGCAGCATGGCCAGCGTACGATCGTAATAACCCCCGCCATATCCCAGCCGCATGCCGCGCCTGTCAAACGCAAGCAGCGGCACGCACACCACATCGGGCTGCACGGGGGGGCCTATGGGGTGGCATGTGCCATAGCGTCCGGTCTGGATGATGCATTCCGGCTGCCACAGGCGAAATGTAAGGGGATGGCCCTTTGGCGTGGTTTCGGGCAGGGCGACGCACAGCGCATCGGCATGCAGGGCCCTGATCACGGGGCGCAGGTCGGTCTCACCCGGCAGGGGCCAGACAAGGGCGATGCAGTCCCCCGCCCCCGCCATGGCGCGCAGCCCCCGCACCATGCGGCGGCACAGGCTGTCTTCCGCCATGGCGCGCGTGGTGCTGGCGGCGAAAGCCTGCCGCCGCCGTGTCATTTCATCACGCAGGGCCTGCTTGGCGCGGACGATCGACCACGATTCGGATTGGGATGACGTCATGAAACCATAATACGGAGCCGCCATGGCCGTTGGTCGGATCAGCCCTCCCGGACCTGCTGACGCAGGTGGGCGCCAGGTAACGTGACCACGGTCACGACAGTGCCAGCTCCCTAGGAAGTGCTTATCGGCCCAGGGGTTGAATCATGCCTGACGCACCCGGCAGCCCCGCCCCCTTATATTAGTCATCTTCCATGGCGGCTGCAATGTTTTCCGCACGTTCGACCAGGTGGGCGAGCTGTTCGCGCCGCTGCTCGTTCTCGATGCGCGCCTGCCTGCCCAGCGCGAGCTGGTGGGTGGTGTCGGAGGACATTTTTTCCGCCGTCAGGTCATGGATCTCATCGGCCATGAGCAGGGCGGCCAGGGCGAGCAGCCGCCCTTCCCCGCTATGCCCGCCCAGCGCGTGAATACGCTCGATCCGGCGTTCGACCTCCTGCGCCATGGCCTGAAGATGTTTTTCCTGCCCTTCCTTGCACCCCACGGCGTAGGAAAAGCCGTTGATGCGCACGGTCACCTGGCTCATGGGCCTATTCCTCCCCGCCGGTCAGTTCATCTTCCTCGCCCAGCACATCACGTACGCGCGCGATCAGGGCGTCGATATTGGCGGCAAGCGCATGGACATCCACATCCGGCATGGACGGACGGGCCACGGACGCCAGTTCCGCGCGGCGGTCGAGGGCAAAGGCAATACGGTTCAACGCCAGTTCCAGACGGTCGGCCGGGTGCGGCCCGGCCCCGGGCGGCGCGTCGGCCGCGTCCTGTTCCGATGGCACGATAATATCAGACACGTTCATCCTTTCGCGCATTCCTCCCCTTGAACTGATCGCGCGGTGCGGTTTCAACGTCAAGCATGATCGACAAACATGACCATTCTGTGCCCTTTCCCCCCCATGTCGTCGTTGCCTGCGCGCGGGATCTGGCGCGGGTCATGGCGGAACCGGACGCTTTACGTCTGGGTTGCACCGTGGTTTCGCCACCGGGGGCGGGATGTTTCATGGGGGCCGCGTGGTGGGCGGCGCTGCTGGCGGGCTGCCCCCTGCCCGCCCTGCTCGATTGCGGGCAGGCGGCGGGTTACGCGGCGGCGGCGCTGCATGCGGGTGTGGGGGGCATCATTGTCGCGGCCCCTCCGGCGCAGCATCGTACGCTCGTGTCACTGGCGCGGGACATGGGCGCGCGGGTGCTGCGCCAGCGCCCCCCCGCGCTGGAACTGCCCCCGCGCGGGGCCGGGGATGCGCTGGCCAGATACCTGCATGCCCACCGCCAGCCATGACCCGCCAAGGACATAAGGCGTTTCTGGCCACGCCCCGCTCACCTGCCTTTCCCCACACGGGGGACAGAGCCATGCGGGGGCTGTTCGCCATCGCCACGGTGGCATAGGATCGCCCCGACATGACCGATTGCCAGCTCTACCTCATCACGCCCGAATCGCTCGATCCCGCGGCGTTCGCCCCCCGTCTGGCCGAAGCGCTGGATGGTGGCCCCGTCGCCGCCGTGCAACTCCGCCTGAAAAACGTGACGGATGACGCGCTGCGCCGCGCGGTGGATATTCTCCAGCCCGTGGCCCATGCGCGCGATGTTGCCTTCATCCTCAATGACCGGCCCGATCTGGCCGTCGCCTGCGGGTGCGATGGCGCGCATGTGGGCATGGAGGATACGGATGTGGCCACCGCGCGGCGCATACTGGGTGACAGCCTGCAACTGGGCGTCTCGTGCTATGACAGCCGCGACATGGCGCTGCGCGCGGGGGAATGCGGGGCGGATTACGTGGCGTTCGGGGCGTTTTTCCCCTCGCCTTCCAAGGAAACGGAAATCCGGGCCGACCCGGCGCTGCTGACATGGTGGAGCAGCATGATCGAACTGCCGGTGGTGGCCATTGGCGGCATCACGCCGGCCAACTGCGCGCCGCTTGTGCGCGCGGGGGCGGATTTCCTGGCGGTGATCAGCGCCGTGTGGTCGCACCCCGATGGACCGGGCGCGGGTGTGCGGGCCATGAACGCGGCCATCGAGGCCGCCTGAAGCCCGACGCGCCCGTGCCGGGCGGCGTCAGGATGTTCCCAGCCACTGCACATCGGCAATCCGCCCCGTACCCGCCGCCAGCATGACCAGACGGTCAAATCCCAGCGCGATGCCCGCACAGGGGGGCAGGCTGTCGAGTGCTGTCAGAAAAGCCTCATCCAGCGGCCAGTCCAGCCCGCTCTCATGGGGGTAGAGTTCCGCGCGGCGGGCGCGGTCCGCCACGAATCGCTGGCGCTGCTCGGCGCTGTCGGTCAGCTCCTCGAAGGCATTGGCCAGTTCGATCCCCCCCGCATACAGCTCAAAGCGCAGCGCGACGCGCGGGTCCGCCGGGTCGCGGCGGGCCAGGGCAGCCTGGCTGGCGGGCCAGTGCGTCAGGAATGTCGGGCGCGTCCGCCCGATATGCGGTTCGATACGGGCCATCATCAGCCGGAAGAACAGGTCCTCCCACGTCTCGCCTGCACGCAACGCGCACCCTGCGGCGCGGGCCAGGGCTGTCGCGTCCCCTTCGGTCGCCAGAATATCCAACCCGGCATAACGGTGAAAGGCATCCGCGACCGACAGCCTCTCGAACGCGGGCGCAATACCGATTTCGGCGCCGCCCGCCCGCACGACGGGGGGAAGCACCACGCGCAGCAGGGCTTCCGTTTCATCCATCAGGGCGGAAAGGGTCGCGCCGGGGCGGTACCATTCCAGCATGGTGAACTCATGGGCGTGGAGGTGACTGCCCTCCGCGTTGCGCCATACGCGGGCAAGCTGGTACACCGGCAGGCCCGTCGCCGCCACGATGCGCTTCATGGCGAATTCCGGGCTGGTATGCAGCCATAGCGGCTGGATGACGCCATCAGGCCCGGCGCGCTCGGTGCGGAAAACCTTCAGGTGCACTTCCTCGCCCGGAGTCGGGACGGCGCAGGGCGTTTCGACTTCCACATAGCCCCGGGCATCGAAAAACGCCCGTACCCCCCGGCGCACCAGATTACGCCGCAGCAGGAAGGGCAGCCGGTCCACGATCCGGTCCGGATCGGCGGGGGTGGGAACAGAATCGGGCATGAGGCGGGATCTCCGGTTGCAGCGGCCATGGCGGCGCAGTACAGCCCCGGCATGACATCCGCGGTCAATCCCCCCCCTTCCGGGCCAGAGGCCAGCGCGCGCACCCTGCGCAGCGTGACGGATCTGCTTGACGCCGGGCTGGTCCCCCCCGCGCAGGCGCCGGAACTGGAACAGGTGGCCCGCCAGTACGCCACCGCCATTCCGCCCGCCTTCGCCAGCCTGATCGAAACGCCGGATGACCCGATCGGTCGGCAGGTCATTCCCCACCCGTCGGAACGCCACACGGAAGCGGCCGAAGACCCGGACCCGATCGGGGATGACGCGCTCTCCCCCGTGCCGGGCATCGTGCATCGCTATGCCGACCGCGCCCTGCTCAAGCCCCTGCTGGTCTGCCCGCTTTACTGCCGCTTCTGTTTCCGCCGCGAACATGTCGGCCCCGGCGGGGGCGTGCTGGATGACGCGGCGCTGGCGCGCGCGCTCGACTGGCTGCGCGCGCATCCCGACATTCATGAAGTGGTCATGACCGGGGGCGACCCGCTCATGCTCTCGCCGCGCCGGATGCGCGCCATCATGACCGCGCTGGAAGGCATGGCGCATATCCATACCATCCGCATCCATTCCCGCGTGCCGGTTGCCGACCCGGACCGCCTGAATGCGGAGATGGCGGAGGCGCTCGACACCACGCGCTCGGTATGGCTGGTGGTGCATGTCAACCACGCGCGCGAACTCACGCCCGAAGCCCGCGCGGCCATCCGCCGCGTGCAGTCACGCGCCATTCCCGTGCTGGGCCAGTCGGTGCTGCTGCGCGGGGTGAACGACACGCCCGACGCGCTGGAAGACCTGCTGCGCGCGCAGGTGGGCGCCCGCATCCGGCCCTATTACCTGCACCAGCTTGACCCCGCGCCCGGCACCGCGCGCTTCCACGTGCCCATACGTGAGGGGCAGCGCCTTCTGGCCAGCCTGCGCGGGCGGGTGACGGGCATTGCATGGCCCACCTATGTGCTGGACATTCCCGGCGGCCACGGCAAGGTGCCCATCGCGCCGGATTACCTGCACACCGGGCCGGACGGATACCTGCGCGCCCGCGCGCCCGATGGCACGATCCACCGGCTCGCGCGTGAACGCGGCTGAAAAGACAGCCGCAAACCTTGCCCTTCCGCGCCGGGGACGCTAGAAGCCGAACCGCCATACTTCCCACAACCATACAGGGACCACCATGAAGCAGCAGGCAAACCTGATCCGTGCCGGGCAGGTCATCGAGCACGACGGCCGTCGCTGGACGGTCCTGAAACAGCAGATCATCACGCCGGGCAAGGGCGGCGCGTTCATCCAGGTGGAGATGCGCGACCTCAAAACCGGCAACAAGACCAACGAACGCTGGCGCACCGCCGACACCGTTGAACGCCTGATGACCGAGGAGAAGGAATACACCTACTCCTACATGGATGGCGACAACATCGTGCTGATGGACCCCGAGACGTTCGAGCAGCTTCTCCTGCCGCTGGAACTGCTGGGCGACCAGGCCCCGTTCCTTCAGGACAACATGACGCTGGTGCTCAACCTGGTGGAAGGCGACCCGGTTGGCGTGGTCCTGCCGCCGCAGGTCACGCTGGAAGTGGTCGAGGCCGACCCGGTGGTCAAGGGCCAGACGGCCAGCTCGTCCTACAAGCCCGCGCGCCTGTCCAACGGCGTGAAGACCATGGTGCCCCCCTTCATCGAAGCGGGTGAACGCATCGTGGTCCGCACCGAGGACAGCACCTACGTCGAGCGCGCCAAGTCCTGACCCCACCCGCCATGGCGGGGCGTTCGCGCGCCCCGCCATGGCCGGTTTTTCCAGCCCCTTACCCATTCCCGTTCCACCGCCGAACCAGACAGGACCGAATCACCGTGGCAATGCGACTCTCTCCCCATATGACGGTGATGCAGAACGCTGCCCAGAAGGCCGCACGCCGTCTTCTGCGTGACTTCAATGAAGTCGAGCAGCTTCAGGTCAGCATCAAGGGCCCTGGCGATTTCGTGTCGCAGGCCGACCTGCGGGCCGAAACCACCATCCGCGAGGAACTGGCCCGCGCGCGTCCCGGCTACGCCTTCCTGATGGAGGAAAGCGGCGCTTCGGGGAACGAGGGATGGACATGGCGCTGGATCGTGGACCCGCTGGATGGCACGACCAACTTCCTGCATGGCATCCCGCACTGGGCCATTTCGATCGGGCTGCAGCGCCGCCTGCCCGATGGCACGATCGAGATCGTGGCCGGGCTGGTCTACAACCCCGCCGCCAATGAGATGTTCTGGGCGGAAAAGGGCGTGGGCACGTTCCTGAACGACCGCCGCCTGCGCGTTTCCGGCCGCCGGTCCATGAACGAGGCGCTGTTCGCCACCGGCATCCCCTTCGCCCGGGTTCCGGCGCGCGCGCGCCTGTCCTTTGCCCGCACGCTGGGCGCGCTCATGCCGCAGGTCGCCGGTATCCGCCGATTCGGCGCGGCGGCGCTCGACCTCGCATGGGTCGCGGCGGGGCGGTACGATGGTTACTGGGAACTGGGCATCAAACCGTGGGACTGCGCGGCGGGAATCCTGCTGGTGCGTGAGGCCGGTGGCTACGCGACCGACCCGGCCGGCGTAGACCTGAACGACCTTGGCGCGTCGATCGATGCGGTCGTGGCCAACCCGCACATGCATGGCCCGCTGCGCGAACTGGTCGCCAGCAGCATCGACTGAGGGACAATGCCGCAACCGGCCCGTTTTGCCGATTGCAGCATCCCCCATCGCCCGGTAGCCTGCCGGTGCGATGCATCATATCTCCTTCCTTCCCTCCCTTTCCCGCCGGTCCCTGCATGGGCTGGCCCTGCTGGGTGTTACGGGCTGCGTGCTGCTTGGCCCGGGCCATGGTGCGCGCGCGCAGGTCACGACCAGCCAAAGCGCGCTCGACGCCCTTGGCGCGCCCCCGCACCCGGTGGCCACGCCCCATGCGGGCGCCAGCGCCACCCCGGCTGGCGGTGCGGGCGCGGATGTGCCGGACAGTCATGCTCCGGCCTCGGCCATCGCATCCCCCGCCGCCCTTGCGTCGCTGCCCCCCATCGCCACCCAGCCGCCCGACAATCCCGTGCTGCGCCCGCCGGAACTGCATGTGCCGTCCCATCCGCTGCCACTGCCACCGGAAGTCAGGGCCGACCCGCAGGCACGCGGGCGGGCGGAGCGGATTCCCGGCGGTACGCGGCTGCACTTCACCGTGCAGTCGGCGGCCATGAATTCGCGCATGATTTCGGCGCTGCAAACATTTGCCACAATCATGCTCAGGCTGCCCGACCAGCACGTCACTATCGCGGCCTATGGCGAGGGGCGGCCCGACGATCCCTCCACACCCCGCCGTGTCGCCCTGTCGCGCGGGCTTGCGGCGCGTTCGGTGCTGATCCATGCGGGTGTCGCGCCCACGCGCATCTATGTCCGCGCCATCGGCCTGCCCGATGAAAACGCGCAGGGTGCGGGCGCGGATTGTATTGACGTTACCCGTTCGGGTGTGGTGGCCTCGGCTTCCGGTTCACCTGCGCATTAAGGAAATCACTGCGTGACACGTCCGACGACCTATCTTGTACGGGTTCTGCTGTTTCTTCTGGCGGTCGGGGGTGTCACAGCCCTGCTTTCCTCCACGCTTTATCAGGCATTCTGCAACAATCCCTACCTGGACGGGCTGATCGTGGGGATCCTGCTGCTCGGGATCGGGTGGAACATCACCATGATCCTGCGCCTGATCCCCGAGGTCCGGTGGGTCAGCATCCTGCGCCACCCGCGCGACGGGCTGACCACCCCGCCGCCGCCGCGCCTGCTCGCGCCCATGGCGTCCATGCTGGCGACACATGAAAAGGGGCGCAGGCTGACGCTGTCCGCCCCGGTCATGCAGTCGCTGCTCGACAGCCTCTCCGCCCGGCTGGATGAGGGGCGTGAACTTTCGCGCTACCTGACCGGGCTGCTGATCTTCCTCGGCCTGCTTGGCACCTTCTATGGGCTGCTGCTGACCGTTGGCTCCATTGCCGATGTGATCGGCAACATGAGTGTTGGCAGCGGGGACATGAATGTCATGTTCGACCAGCTCAAATCCGGCCTGGCCGGGCCGCTGCATGGCATGGGCACGGCGTTTTCGGGCTCCATGTTCGGCCTGGCGGGCGCGCTGGTACTGGGTTTCCTGGACCTGACCGCCGGACAGGCCCAGACCCGCTTCTTCAACGAACTGGAAGAATGGCTGGCCAGCATCACCCGGCTTTCGGCCAGCGGGCTTCAGGTTGGCGGCACCGACGCCAGCGTTCCGGCCTATGTGCAGGCGCTGCTGGAACAGACCGCCGAGAACATGGAAAAGCTCCAGATCCTTCTTGGCCGCAGCGAGGAAATCCGCGCGCAGGAACAGCGCCTGCTGACCGCGCTGAACGACCGCCTGGCCCAGATGGCCGACAGCCGTGGCGATGACCACCTACAGGGGATCGAATCCCTGCTGGCCCGTCTGGTGCAGGAATCGGCGGCGGGGCGGGAGCAGATGGCGACCGATATCCGCAGCGACCTGCGCCTGCTTGCACGCACCATTGCCGCGAGCGCCCCCGGAACGAACCATTCCGCCTCCTGATCGCATATAAGGTTCAACCCATGGCGCGCCGCTCCCGTCGCTCGATCCGCTCCGAACTGAATGCCTGGCCCGGCTATGTCGATGCGCTGTCCACGCTGCTGATGGTCATCATCTTCGTGCTGCTTGTTTTCGTGCTGGGGCAGGCCTTCCTGTCCGTGGCGCTGAACAAGCGCCAGCAGGCGCTGACCCAGCTTGAGCATGAGGTGGTCAGGCTGGGCCAGATGCTCTCGCTGGAGCGTGGCCATACAACCGCGCTGCAGCATGAAGTCGCGACCCTGCAGAAGGCGCATGAGGCGGATGTGGCCACCGCGACATCCCTGACCGCGCAGCTCAACCAGCAGACCACCGAGCGCGACAGCGCACAGGCCCACGCCACCGAACTGGATGAGCAGGTGGCCCAGCTTCGCCAGCAGCTCAGCGCCATTGCAGGCGCACTGGAAATTACGGAAAACGAGGTGCATGACCGCGATCGGAAGATCGACGACCTGGGCCTCCAGCTTAACGTGGCGCTGGCTGAAAAGGTGGAGCAGTTGCAGCATTACCGCTCCGAATTCTTCGGGCGGCTGCGCGATGTGATGCAGAACCACAAGGGGGTGCAGATCGTCGGTGACCGCTTCGTGTTCCAGAGCGAGGTGCTGTTCCCCCCCGGCGGGGCCGACCTCTCGCCCGAGGGCGTGAAGGAAATCGGGATCCTCGCGGGGACGCTGAAGCAGGTCGCCCAGCAGATTCCGTCTGATGTGCCGTGGATCCTGCGCGTGGACGGACATGCCGACCGCCAGCCGATCCACTCCGCCTTTCCCAGCAACTGGGAGCTGTCATCCGCCCGCGCCATTACCGTGGTCAAGCTGCTGATTTCCCAAGGGATCAGCCCACGCCACCTCGCCGCGACCGGCTTTTCCGATTACCAGCCGCTCGACCCCGGCACCACGCCCGAAGCCTTTGCGCGTAACCGGCGCATCGAATTCCGCCTGACCGATCGCTAATGCCGGGGTCGGGCCAAACCCGACCGCAGATCATAAGGAAGTTTTTTTCCCAAAAGCTTCCAGCCCCCCTGAACGGAGGCAATGCTCAGGTCGGCTGGCCAAAAGCCTTGAGACGCAGGCGCTCTGTTTCATGCGCGGCGTCGGGCGTTGTCGGGTCGAGTTGCAGCACATGCTGCCATGCCTTCCACGCCGCCTGCCAGTCACCGCGTATTTGCTCGACATTGACGAGGATTTTCCATGCGGTGAGGTCACGCCCGTCATGGTGCAGGGCAACGCCCAGATCGGCCACAGCGCCATCGGGGTTGGCGGCGGCCAGCCGTGCCTGCGCGCGGTTGCGCCACAGCACCTCCATATCGGGCTGGAGCAGCAGGGCGTCATCCATGTCCTGCACGGCGTCCAGCGGGCGCTGGGCATCCAGGTCATCCTGCGCACGGCGCAGCAGCAGGCTGGTGGTGGGCGCCAGATCCTTCATGCGCAACTGTTCGATCCGGCCCATCAGGTCATGCGCGCCATTGGCGGTGGCGGCGTGGGACAGTTCCGTTTCCAGTTCCGCAATCGTCGGCGCGGCCGGATCCCGGCGCCCGGCATGGGCATAACCGCCCGCTGGCGGTCCCGCATGCTGGTCCACCCCATGATGACCGGGCCCATAATGATCGGGCAGTTGCGCCCGTGCCGGTGGCGTAACCGCCAGCGCCGTGATAACCAGAAGGGGTACGCACGAAAAGCCACGGATGCAGGTTACGAAAAACCTGCCTGCGTGGCTTCGCGGCTGTTCAGGAAAAACGCTGACGGTCAAGGCCGTCCGGCAATCAGCCCTGACGGGCCTTCATGCGCGGGTTCTTCTTGTTGATGACATAGACCTTGCCCCGACGACGGACCACGCGGCAGTCCTTGTCGCGAACCTTGGCCGATTTCAGGCTGTTTCTGATTTTCATGATCCGACCCTCGACTAGCGGCGGAATACCGCCAAAGAGGCGCCCGAATACCCTTCCCTGCGTCAGGAGTCAACTCCACGGCCGGATTCTGGCGCCATTTAGGCCACGGAATTCCCCCGTGCAACGGTTGGGGGCATGAAAAACGGGGCAAGGGCATGAAAATCCACCATGCGGGGTGAACGTGGCCGCCAGGCCAGCCCGATGGTGCGCCATGCCTGCGCCCCGCTTACGGGCCGCACCGCCAGACGCTGCCCGTCCAGCAGCGGGGAATCGACCGCCAGTTGCGGCAGCAGGGCAAGCCCCATGCCCGCCGCAACCATTTCCACCATGGTGTAAAGGGAGGTCACGGCACAGACGGCCCCGTCATGCGGCTGGGTCCATCCATGCACCTGCCGGCACATGGCCAGCGTCTGGTCACGCAGGCAGTGGCCATCTTCCAGCATGATCATGCGTTCGCGCGCAAAGCTGCGGACGGGCACTTCGGGCAGGGCCGCCAGCGGGTGGCCATGCGGCATGACCAGCATGAACGGATCGCGCCATAGCGGCAGCGTCTCGCTATCGGCGCAGTCGCACGGCATGGCCAGCAGCACGAGATCAAGCCTGCCCAGCGCCAGCTTTTCCATCACGTTGCGGGTTACGTCCTCATTGAGCGAAAGGCGCAGGCGCGGATAGGCCAGCGGCAACCGCCGCACCAGCGATGGCATGACAAACGGCCCGATGGTGGGAATGACGCCAAGGCGCAGCAGGCCGCTCATCGGTTCATGCGCGGCCACGGCCACATCCACCACGCCCTGCAACGCGTCAAGCGCGATGCGCGCCTGCGCCAGCACCTGGTCGCCCAGCGGGGTGAACACGACCTGCTTGCCCACATCGCGGTCCAGCAGTTTCACGTCCATCTGGCGCTCAAGGGCCAGTATCCCGGCGGAAAGCGTGGACTGGGTCACGGCGCAGGCCCGCGCCGCACGCCCGAAATGACGCAGTTCCGCCAGGGTGACGAGATAGCGAAGCTGTTGGGCGGAGGGCATCGGAATCATCGCCATTTCCGATCAGAAACTGTTAAAAAACAACAAAGCTTTCGGGGCCTCCCTTCCTGAAAAAAAGCTGCACCCGGGATTTCCTTGCAATTTACACGACGTTTCGGGGGCTGACGTTCCGAAAATGGTTTCCTGACGCTGAATCTGCCCGTCATGACGTTTTTTTTCGCCTGCCCTGTTGCCATGACGGGAGCGGCCTGTTATTTGCCCTTTCACCGAACGGTTGCAGCCCCACGGGGCGGCAGCGGATGCGGGTGTAGCTCAGTTGGTTAGAGCGCCGGCCTGTCACGCCGGAGGTCGCGGGTTCGAGCCCCGTCACTCGCGCCATTTTACGGTGCCCCTCCCTTACATATATCCCTTCCGTGCCGTGCAACGCTCGTGACGGCTCCGTGCGGTTTGTGCATACCTGTTGTGCATGCCTGCGCGCATTGCGTCATCCGGGCCATGGGGCCAGTCTGTATGGCCATTCCCGGTGAACGGATACCAAGAATAATGACTGATCTCTTTACCCCCTACACGCTCAAGGGCGAGACCCTGCGCAACCGCATCGCGGTTTCCCCCATGTGTCAGTACATGGCGGTCGATGGCGTGGTAAATGACTGGCACAATGTCCATTATCCCACCCTGGCCCGTGGCGGCGCCGGGCTGGTGGTGGTTGAGGCCACGGCCGTCTCGCCCGAGGGACGGATCACGCCGGGCTGTCTGGGCCTGTGGAACGATGCGCAGGCCGAAGCCTTCCGCCCGCTGGTGCGCGCCATACGCGACGCGGGCGCCGTGCCCGGCATCCAGATCGCGCATGCGGGCCGCAAGGCCAGCGCCAACCGCCCGTGGGAGGGGGATGACCATATCGCGGCCGATGACCCGCGCGGGTGGGAAACCATAGCCCCCTCCGCCCTGGCCTATGGCGATGGCCTGCCAAAGGTGCCCCGCGCCATGACGGTGGCGGACATCACCCGCGTGCGGCAGGATTTCGTGGCCAGCGCCCGGCGCGCGCGGGATGCGGGCTTTGGCTGGCTCATGCTGCACTTCGCCCATGGCTACCTTGCCCAGAGTTTCCTCTCGACCCATTCCAACCAGCGCGATGACGGCTATGGCGGCAGCCTTGAAAACCGCGCCCGCTTCCTGGTGGAGACATTGCAGGAAGTCCGCGCCGTATGGCCGGAGGACCGTCCGCTCAGCGCCCGGCTGGGCATGATCGAGTTCGACGGGCAGGACGAGCAGACCCTGCGCGACGCCATAACGGTGGCCAGGATCTTTCGCGACTCCGGGCTGGATTTTCTTGATGTCAGTATCGGCTTTTCCACGCCGGGCGCGAAAATCCCGTGGGGACCGTCCTTCATGGCCCCCATCGCGCAACGTGTGCGCCATGAAAGCGGGCTGCCGGTCGCCACAAGCTGGTACCTGGGCAATGCCGGGGCCATTGACGGGCTGATCCGCACCGGACAGATCGACCTGGCCATGATCGGTCGCCCCTTCCTTGAAAACCCGCACTGGCCCTATGCGGCGGCGCGTGCACTGGGGCGCGAGGACGCACCATGGGTACTGCCCGCGCCCTATGCCCACTGGCTGTCGCGCTATCGTTCGCTCTGAGTGGTTATACTGACCCCGCGTGCGGGACGGCCTCAGCCGCTTCCCGCACCGGCGGCATCGAGATAATGCGCCACCAGCGGCCTGTAGGTCGCGCCAAACAGGCGCAGATGCACCAGCGCGATCCAGAGCCGATAGATCGCGAAGCGGACCTCATACCCTGCCTCAAGCGGTCCATGGGCGGCATAGAATCCCGGGCCGGGGCGATCGAATATCCCGGCGGTGGCCAGATCGACCTCCGCATGGCCGTAATGGCAGCACGGGTCGATCAGTCCTGAAACCCGGTTGTCCGCCACCAGCACATTCCCCCCCCACAGGTCGCCATGCAGCAGGGAGGCCGTCGGACTTTCCGGCAGTAGGTCAGGCAGGCGACGCATGAGTTTTTCAATCTGGCGGGCAAGGTCGATGCCGACATGCTCCTGATGAACGGCCAGACGGTGGCGCGCCCAGAATTCCGGCCAGCTCCGCGTCCATGCATTGCATACGGGCAGCGCACCAAAAGCGTAATCGGCATGCCAGCCGTAACAGGCCCCGTCGCGCTGTGGGGGCCTGCCCGCATGGACCTGCGCCAGCACACGACCCAGATCGGGCCAGCAGCCCGCGACCCTGCTGCCGGATGGCAGGTACTGGAGCACCAGCGCGTTCTCATCCACGCCCAGCACCTGCGGCACCACAGCGCCGGTCCGGCCAAGGCTGCGCAGCATGTCCGCCTCCGCCACCGGGTCGGGGCCGTTCTTGACCACAACCTTGCGCCCGTCATTCAGATAGACCAGCAGCGTCCGGGCGAGATCGCCGCCCTGCAACGCCTGCCAGTTCCATAGCTGCGCACCCAGCAGGGCCGCGCCATGGCGCGCCAGGCGGCTCATGACAGGATCCGCAATTTCCTGATCAGCCCTTCCGCCCCGGCCGTCACATCCCGCCATGTGGTGTCAAACGCGCTGGCGGGGCTGTAATACGGGTCCGCGACACTCTGGCCCTGCCTGCCGGGCACATGGTCCAGCAGCAGCGAAACCTCGGCGCGGCTGCCGGGCGGCCGTATGGACAGCAGATGCTCAAGATTGGCGCGGTCCATCGCCACGATATGGGTAAAGCGCGCAAAATCCGTCACCTTGACCACGCGCGCGCGGTAGCCGCCTATGTCCATTCCGTGCCGCCGGGCCACCGCGCAGGCCCGCTGGTCCGGCGGCGCGCCCACGTGCCAGCTTCCCGTTCCCGCCGAATCGACCGTAACCGCCAGCCCCGCTTTCGTGGCGACATGACGGAACGCGGCCTCCGCCAGGGGGGAGCGGCAGATATTCCCCATACAGACAAACAGGACGGCGGGAGACGGTGTCATTTATCCTCGGGACCGGATGGTGGATGACTGCATGAGGTTACATTCCCTGTTTCCGAACGCCCGGCCTTGGAGCCTGACCGGACCAGAACCGCCAGCATGTCAGTTTCCGGCAGGGTCGTGTTCGGGAAATTTCTGCTTCAGCAGGCCAAGCGTCTCGGCAATGAGTTCGGCGGGCGTGGCTTCCAGGTGCACGACGATCGGATGCTCGTCCGGCGTGGGCGGTTCAAGCGTGGCAAGCTGGCTGGGCAGCAGGCTTGCGGGCATATAGTGCCCCCGCCGCCGCTTGAGCCGGTCGTACAGCGTATCTTCGGGTATTTTCAGGTAGACGAATACGATGCTGCCAGCCCCATCGGCGCGCAGCATGTCACGATAGGACCGCTTGAGCGCCGAACAGGTCAGGATACCGCCCTGCCCCGACGCCACGCGCTCCAGCAGCCATGCATGGCACGCCGCGAGCCATGGCTTGCGGTCGGCATCGGTCAGGGGAATGCCGGCGGACATTTTCGCCACATTGGCCGCGGGGTGCAGCAGGTCGCCTTCCTGATAGGGCCAGCCCAGCAGGTTATGCAGCCCTTCCGCCAGCGTGGTCTTGCCGCAGCCCGACACGCCCATGATCACGACAACCCGTGGCGCGACGCCCTGATCGCTCAGCTCCCGCCCGGTCATGACGCACGCAGCCTTTGCAGGCCGCCCGCCGTGGCCACGATCACTTCCGACGTGCGGCCGATGAACAGCCCGGTCTCGATCACGCCCACGACCCGGTCAAGCTGGAGCTGGAGCTTTTCCGAATCCGCGATTTCACCAAAATGACAGTCCAGGATCATGTTGCCGCCATCGGTCACGAATACGTTGCCGCTGCGGTCGAGCCGCTGCGTCACCCGCGCGCCAAGGGCTTCAAGATGGCGGGCGGTACTGGTCCAGCCAAAGGATGCGACCTCCACCGGCACGGGCACGCGCCCGCCCAGACGGTCCACCAGCTTGCTGTCGTCCACCACAATCACGAACCGGCGCGATGCCGCGGCCACGATCTTCTCCCTGAACAATGCGCCCCCCAGCCCCTTGATCAGGTTGAGGGTGCTGCGTTCGACCTCATCCGCGCCATCGATGTCGATGTCGATTTCAGGATGGGTGGCGAACGTGACCAGCTTGATCCCGTGTGAACGCGCCTGCTCGGCCGAATGTTCCGAGGTGGGGATGGCGCAGAACCGCAGGCCATCCGCCCAGCGACGACCCAGTTCCTCGATCATGAAGGCGGATGTGGTGCCCGAACCCAGGCCGACCACCATGCCTTCCTTGACCATGTCGGCGGCCTCGATCGCCGCCTGCCGCTTCAGTTCCGCCCTCGGGTCCGCATTATGCGTGGACATGCGCTGTTTCCTCTCCTGCGGGACATTTCCTTTTTTCGGGTGTCCCGTCTTTTCTTATTTGTCCTGATGCGTATCACCGCCCGTGCGGCGCATCACGCATTTATTGCCCCGCCGCCGCCGTGTCCATAAGCCAGATGAGTTCACCCTCGGTGGTGATATGGCTGGCAGGTTCCGTCGGGTCGCCCGCGCGCACCTTCGCGAACGCGGCGCGCTTGCCCGCCCCGGCCAGCATGAACACCACATGGCGGCTGGAATGGATGGCGGGGTAGGTCAGGGTCAGGCGCGTATGCGGCGCATCGTCGGGCACGCAGGTCGAGACCCACAGCCTGCGTTCCTCCAGCACCGGCTGGCGCGGGAAGAGCGAGGCGGTATGCCCGTTATCGCCCAGGCCCAGCATCACCACGTCAAACAGCGGCCGCCCGGCTTCCAGCGTGGTACCACCATAGACCTTTTCCAGTTCCGCCTGGTAGCGGGCCGCCGCCTGCGCCGGGTCGCCCGAGGTGGGCATGGGATGCACATTCTGCGCCGGCACCGGCACATGGGCCAGCATCTCGGTCTCGACCATGTGGTAGTTGCTGGCCGCATCGCCCGGCGGCACGAAGCGTTCATCGCCAAAAAAGAACTGCGTGCGCGCCCACGGGAAGCGGTCGCGATAGTCGGCCGAGGCCAGAATCTGGTACAGCCGCTTGGGCGTGGAGCCCCCCGACAGCGCCAGCACGAACGGGCCGTCCTGTTTGGCCAGCGCCTGTCCGGTCAGCCATTTCGCCATGTGCTGCGCGATGGCTTCCCCATCCGGCAGGACCACCATCGCCCCCGTCTTCACGTCATGTCCGCCTGTCATGTCATGCATCTCCCAGCACGTATTTCTCGATCCCGTTGGCGAACCCTTCCTCCTCGCACGATGTCGAGACATGGGTCGCCTGTGCCTGCACCTCCGCGCTGGCCTGCCCCATGGCGATGGACATGCCGCTCTTGCGGAACATCAGCACGTCATTGGGCTGGTCGCCCAGCGTGACCATCTGCGCGGCGGGGATGCCCAGCAGGCGTTCGAGCGTCATCACCACGCCGCCCTTGTTCGCGTCGCGGTTGGTCACATCCACGTAATAGGGCTGCGACAGGGCGGCGGAGGCCGTATCGCCCAGCGCCTGCTGGAGGTCATGCTCAAGGCGCTTCATCAGCGCAAGGTCGTCGCTCACCCCGGTAATCTTGACCACCTGGTCCAGCTTTTCGTCCACCTTCCCCACCACGGGCGGGAATTTCACGGTCCACTGTTCGCGCGCGACATGCGGGGCCTCGCTGTTCGAGACGATCCAGTCATTGCCGTTATAGACCCACGGGTCCGCCTTGTGGTCGCGGATGATACCGATGACCCGGCGCGCCGTATCGGCGGGCAGGGTCCGCGCCTCGATCACGGTAAAGTCGGGCCTGACCATCATGCCGCCATTGAAGCCTGCGATCGGCTCGGAAATTTCAAGCGGGTCGATGACCATCTTCATGCCCTTGGGCGGGCGGCCGCTGGTGATGGTGAACAGGATACCGCGCTCACGCAGGCGCGCCACGGCGCGGATCGCGCGCGGGGTCAGGATCTTGTCTTTCGTGACCAGGGTGCCATCCACATCCGCCAGTACAAGCCTGATCTGGCTGGCGGATGGTTTAGCTGCGTCCTGAGGCATGTTCACTCGTCTCCCTTGTGTGCCGCGCGATCATGCGCGGGACAGTACAAAACTTTCCATTGCATGCGCCCATCCGTCCTGTGTGTTGGGTCTTGTCACGTAACGGGCCTGGGCCTTCACATTCTGTGGTGCATTGCCCATGGCTATACTGACACCGGCTTCCTTCAGCATGGGAATGTCGTTGTTCATATCCCCTATGCAGGCCGTCTCATGGATGCTGACATCCAGCAGGCGCGCCAGCTCTTTCGCCGCATAGCCCTTGTTCGCGCGGGGATGCGTAATATCCAGATAGATGGGCGAGGAGCGATGCACACTGGCCTCCCCCCCCAGCAGGGCCGCCAGTTCACGCTCCACCACCGGCAGGTGCGCGCTATCGGACGAGACGCCCATGATCTTGCCGACATCGTGGTAATGCCCGGCAAAATCCGCCACCTGCACCGGCGTGGTCTGCACCACCTCGCGTTCATGATGGACCTGTGGCGTATCCATCTGCCGCACCAGCCAGTCATGGCCGATGAACAGCCAGGGCTCGACATTGTTGGCGATCAGGAATTCCACCGCCCTGTGCACGGCATCGGGGGCGAGTGACAGCCGTTCGCGTATCGTGCCGTCGGCATCACAGATCAGCCCGCCATTCAGCCCCGCGATGGGGGTGCTGATGCGCAGCGCCCGGACATACTGCATCATCCCGCGCGGCGCGCGGCTGCTGACAAGGCTCAGCCGGATCCCGGCGCGTTCCAGGTCATCGGCGGCCCGGTGGGCGGCCGGTGTGATCACGCGCTCGGGGGTGATGAGGGTGCCGTCGATGTCGGACACGACCAGACGCACGTCGCCTGGGGGGGAAACGGACGGGGACATATGATTATCCAATTTTCAGCCAGTGCCGGTGGTCACGCGCCAGCAGGGCGTCGGCGGCCTTCGGCCCTTCGCTGCCCGCGGTGTAGAGGGCGAGCGTCTGGCTGTCCTGCCCCCAGTCCAGAACCGGCTGCACGGCCCGCCATCCGGCCTCGATATTGTCCGCGCGCTGGAACAGCGTCGCATCCCCGATCATGCAGTCATAGATCAGGGTTTCATATCCGGTGCTGGGGCCTTCGCTGAACCATTCGGCGTAATCGAACTTCATGCGCACGCCGCCAAGCCGCACGGCGGGGCCGGGGATCTTGGCCGAGAACTGCATGGTCACCCCTTCGGTGGGCTGGATGTGCATGACCATGATGTTGGGGGCGAGACGGTCCACCGGCGTATCACGGAACAGCGCGTAGGGCGCCGACTTGAAGTGAATCGCGATTTCGGTCTTGCGTGCGGCCAGCCGCTTGCCCGTGCGCACGTAGAACGGCACGCCAGCCCAGCGCCAGTTGTCGATCTGGAACTTCATGGCCACGTAGGTCTCGGTCAGGGAATGGGGATCAACGCCCGGTTCCTCCCGGTACCCCGGCACCGCCACGTCGCCCACTGTGCCCGCGGCGTACTGCCCGCGCACCACGTCATCGGGTGACAGGGTGTGAATGGCGTCCAGCACCTTCGTCTTTTCATTGCGCACGGCGTCGGCATCGAAGGAAATGGGGGCTTCCATCGCCGTCATGGCCAGAAGCTGCATGACGTGATTGGGCACCATGTCGCGCACGGCGCCCGTGCCTTCGTAGAATTTGGCGCGCTGTTCCACGCCCACCGTCTCGGCGGCGGTGATCTGGACGTGGTCTATGTTCTGGCGGTTCCACAACGGCTCGAAAAACCCGTTGGAAAAACGCAGGGCGAGGATGTTCTGGACCGTCTCCTTGCCCAGATAATGGTCGATCCGGTAAATCTGCTGTTCCGTCAGCGTGTTCAGCAACCGGGTATTGAGCGCTATGGCCGAAGGCAGGTCATGGCCGAAGGGCTTTTCCACGATCACCCGGCGGAAGGAATTGCGTCCCTCGCGCACAAGGCCGGCCTCGCCCAGCCGGTCCACGATGGGGCCGAAGAAACGGGCGGCCACGGCGAGGTAGAAAATGCAGTTCCGCTCCCCCACGATGCCGGAAATGTCCTGATAGGTCTGCCCGGTCTCGAAATCGCCGCGCACGTAGCGGATACGCGGCGCGAGCCAGTCCCATATGTCCGTGCGCAGGGCCACGGCCTCGGCCCCGCGACGGGCGACGAAATTTTCCAGCGCCACATACATGCTCTGGCGCAACTGCGCATCGGTCAGGTCCGCACGGTCAACGGCAACGACATTGAAGCCATCATCCAGCAGTCCGGCGCAGGCAAGGTTGTAGATGGCGGGAAGCAGGAGGCGATGCGTCAGATCCCCGCCCCCGCCAAAAATGACAAACGATCCCGGCGGGCAGCGCCGGGGCGCGCTTTCATGGCCGGCATCCCCTACCTGCGATACTGCCGAGGCGATAATATTTTCCATGTCTGCTACTGTTCCTGAACTGTTTTTCGCCTGTATTCCCCCTCCGGCTGTTCCGCGCGCAGTCATTCATGTGCTGTCTTTTTTGGAAGCAGCCGGAGGCGGAAAAACTAGCACCCGGGCGACCCAGTCAGTTACCGACCGGGTGTCGGGTCAGTTATTCGTGCCTTCGATATGACCGCCAAAGCCGAATCGCATGGCCGACAGCATCTTCTCGGCATAGTTGTTGCCCGTGCGCGAACGGAAGCGCGTGAACAGCGACGCGGTAATGACGGGCACCGGCACCGCTTCCTCGATCGCGGCCTCGATGGTCCAGCGGCCCTCGCCGGAATCGGCCACGTCGCCCTTGTAGTTGGACAGGTCGGGGTTGCCCGCCAGCGCGCTGGCCGAAAGGTCGAGCAGCCACGAGGAGACCACGCTGCCACGGCGCCAGACCTCGGCAATGTCGGCCATGTTCAGGTCGAAACGCTGGTCTTCGGGCAGTTCGGTCGAGTTCTTGGACTTCATCACGTCGAACCCTTCGGCGAAGGCCTGCATGATGCCGTATTCGATGCCGTTATGGACCATCTTCACGAAGTGGCCGGAACCGGCGGGACCGCAATGCAGGTAGCCCTGTTCGGCGCGCGGGTCGAATTCCGGCTTGTCACGGCCCGGCGTGCGCGGAATGTCACCCACCCCCGGCGCGAGCGCGGACAGGATGGGGTCGATGTAATCGGTCGCTTCCTTGGTGCCGCCGTACATCATGCAGTAGCCGCGTTCCAGCCCCCACACCCCGCCGGACGTGCCGACATCGATGTAGTCAATGCCCTTTTTCACCAGTTCGGCGGCGCGGCGGATATCGTCCTTGTAAAAGGAATTGCCACCGTCAATCACGATATCACCACGGCCCATCAGCGTGCCGAGTTCCTGCACCGCCTGTTCCGTCACCTCGCCCGCGGGCAGCATGAGCCAGATGATCTTGCGGCCGGACAGCTTGCCGACCATGTCCTTCAGCCCGGTGGCCGCCGTGGCCCGGCCACCTTCGGCCTGTTCGCACACTTTCGCGGTAACGGCGGAATCGCGATCATAGGCCACCACGTCATGACCATGGCGGGTGAGGCGGATTGAAATGTTGCCGCCCATCTTGCCAAGACCAACAATACCGATTTGCATAATCAAACACTCCTGAAGATGGGATAGGGCTGTATCCCTATCGCCTTCATGGCCATTTCCCAATGACCGCTATCAAGAAACCCGCCTTTTCGTGAGAAAAGGCGGGTCCGGAACCGCGGATCAGACCGCGCGGGCGATATCCTGCCCCAGTTTTTCAAGACCTGATTTCAGGTCCCCGTGGATGTGGACACGCAGCACACGGCGGCCGCGTTCGGCCAGTACCTCCATGTCGCCACGCGCCTGGGCTTCCTTCACGATGCCAAAGGTATATTTCTCACCCGGCACCGGCAGGTTCACCTCATCATCGCAGGTGATCTGCAGGAAGACGCCCGTGTTGGGGCCGCCCTTGTACGCCTGCCCGGTCGAATGCTGGAAGCGCGGGCCGAATTCGGCGGCCGTGGCGACCTTCAGCGCATCACGCACGTCCAGCCGGACCTTCTGGATCCATTCGCGCGTTGCCGTGTCACGGTCGATATAGGCCAGCAGCGCCACGTAATCACCCGCCCCGGCGCGGGCGAAATGCGCCTTGAGGATCGCTTCCGCCGTCTGGCCCGCACCCAGCGCCTGCGCGTTTTTGGGGTCGGCGTAGAAGGCGAAGGGCGCGTCCTTGGCGAACGGCTCGTACGGCGGCAGCCTGCCGGTTTCGTTATAGGCGTTGGTGATCTTCTTGGTCTCGATCTTCGAGGCCTCGACATCGGGCTGGTTGAAGGCGTTGATGCCGATGATCGAACCGGCCACCGCCGTGGCGAACTCCCAGCGGAAAAACTCTTCCAGCACCTGGCGGCGCTCATGCAGTTCAATGGTCACGACCGGCTCGCCCGCCTCGGCCAGGGCGGCGAAGGCCGCGTCCTGACGGGGGCAGGGATCCTCGGCCAGGCGCAGATAGGCGAAGACGCGGTCCTTGCCATACACATCGGGCTTGCCGATCGTCTCGTCATCGATGGGGATCAGGCCCTTGCCGTCCTTGCCCGTCGATTCCGCCAGCAACTGCTCCAGCCACGCCCCCATGTCGTAAATGCCGGGGGAGGCGATGATGGTCACCTTGTCGCGACCGAAATCACGCGCGGCGACACCCAGCACACTGCCCAGCACCACGCCGGGATTCTGCACGGGCGGGACCGAGGCGGCGCAGGACTTTTCCCCACGCTGCGCGGATTCGAGCAGCAGCTTCAGCGGCAGGCCCGCCACGGCGGCGGGCACCAGCCCGAAATCGGACAGCACGGAATACCGGCCACCGATCTGCTTTTCACCGTAGAAAATTTTCCAGAACCCGTCCTTCTTCGCCACGTCTTCCATGTGGGAGCCGGGGTCGGTCACGGTGATGAAGTGGGATCCCACCTTGTCACCCAGCACCTTTTTCGCCTGGTCGAAGAAATAGGCCTTGAGGATGTTCGGCTCCAGCGTGCCGCCCGACTTGGACGAGACGATGAACAGGGTCTTGGAAATATCGATCCTGTCCTGGAACGCACGCACCTGCTGCGGGTCCGTGCTGTCCAGCACATGGAGGTGCGGGAAGCCTTCATGCCTGCCGAATGTCTGGGCCAACACTTCCGGGCCGAGGCTGGATCCGCCCATGCCCAGCAAAAGCGCATGCTGGAAGCCGCGCGCCTTCACCTCGGCCTGGAATTCCTCGAACTTCGACAGGGCGGCGATCTGGTCATCGGTAATGTCCAGCCATTTCAGCCAGCTTGCCTCGTCCTTGCCGGTCCATAGGGTGGCGTCGTGCTGCCACAGGCGGCGGACCTTGCCTGCCTTGCGCCATTCCTCCTGCTCCGCCTTGACCGCCCTGTCCAGATCGGCGGGCAGACTGAGGGCGGTGGACGTGACCTTCCTGCCAAGGAACGCCGCCTGCTTGGCCGCGACGGACCCCAGCAGGTCGTCAAACGCATCGGCGAAGGATGCAACGCCCTCATCCACCAGCGTTTTCGTCACACCGGCCAGGTCAAGGCCAAGACGCTCGGCTTCCGCCAGCACCTTGCGCGCGCCGGGCAGGTCCTGCGTCAGGGTCTCGGCCACCTTGCCATGGTCGCGGAAGGCGTCGAAGGTGGCGGGGGGGATGGTGTTGACCGTCTCGGGGCCGATCAGCCCATCCACGTACAGCACGTCGCTGAAGGACTTGTCCTTCGTGCCGGTGCTGGCCCAGAGCAGGCGCTGCGGCATGGCCCCGGCATCGGCCAGTTTTTTCCACCGCGCGCTGGCGGTGACGTTTTTCCAGTATTCATACGCCATCTTGGCGTTGGCGATGGCCACCTTGCCACGCAGGGCCTTGAGGGTGGGCGTCTCCTTGTCCCCGGCGGCGACGCGACCGTCGATTTCCTTGTCGATCTTCACGTCGATGCGACTGACGAAGAAGGAGGCGACGCTGGCGATGCCCGCGACACTTTCGCCACGGCCCAGACGGTCCTCCAGCCCGGCGATGTAGGCTTCCAGCACCTTTTTATACGCATCGAACGAGAACAGCAGGGTGACGTTGATGCTCAGCCCGTCACCAATGGCGGCGCGGATGGCGGGCACGCCTTCGTCCGTGCCGGGAATCTTGATCATGAGGTTGCGGGCATCGACCGCCTTCCACAGGCGGCGGGCCTCGGTCAGCGTGCCGCTGGTGTCACGCGCCAGATAGGGCGAGACCTCGAGGCTGACATAGCCGTCCACGCCTTTCGTCTGTTCATAGACGGGATACAGCACCTTCGCGGCGGCGCGGATATCGTCAATGGCCAGCAGTTCGTACAGCGTACCGGCATCGACAATCCGGTGTTCCAGCACGGAGCGGATCTGCGCATCGTAATCCGTGCCCTGCCCCATGGCTTTCTGGAAGATGGCGGGGTTGGAGGTCACCCCCTTCAGGCCGTCCTCATCCACCAGTTTTTTCAGGCTGCCATTTTCGGTATAGGACCGCTGGATAAAATCCAGCCAGGGGGACTGGCCGTAGCGGGCCAGTTCCTTCAACGGGTTTTCTTCACCAGATTCACGCGCATTCATGGCTGTCGCACTCATGGCTGTGCTTCCTTTGCTTCCCGGCGGCGCGGGCTGTCCACGCCGCCTGACATTCCCCGGAACCCGAACAGGCAGGACCGAAAGCCCTGCCTGCCCCGATCCCCTTTTTTATTTTCCGGCCTGCCTGCGGGCGGCGGCCACCACGGCCTCGACCGTGAAGCCGAATTTGACTTCCAGCTTCTCCGCCGGGGCGGAGGCGCCAAAGCCGTGCATGACAATCGTCTCGCCCGCCAGGCCGGTGTAGCGGTCCCAGCCAAGCTGCGCGGCCTGTTCCACCGCCACGCGCGCACTCACATCCGGCGGCAGCACGCTGTCACGATAGGATTTGGGCTGGGCCTCGAACAGATCCCATGACGGCATGGAGACAAGCCGCACCTTGATGCCGTCCGCCTTCAGCTTTTCCGCCGCCTTGATGATAAGTCCGACTTCGCTGCCCGTTGCCATGAGGATAACATCGGGCCGCCCGTCCGTATCCGCAAGGATATAGGCCCCTTTTGCCAGACCTGTCGCTGGCGCATAGGTCTTGCGGCAGATGGTGGGCAGGTTCTGCCGGCTCAGCGCCAGCACGCTGGGGCGATCCGTAAGCTGGATCAGGGTGCGCCAGGCTTCCGCCACCTCGTTGGCGTCGGCGGGGCGCAGCACGGTCACGCCCGGCGTGGCGCGAAGCTGGGCAAGCTGCTCGATGGGCTGGTGGGTCGGGCCGTCCTCGCCCACGCCGATCGAGTCATGGGTGAAGACATAGGTCACCGGCAGCTTCATGAGCGACGAGAGGCGGATGGGCGGCTTCATGTAATCGGAGAAGATCAGGAAGCCCGAGCAGTAGGGCCGCAGCCCATACAGCGCGAGACCGTTGCTGATCGACCCCATGGCGTGTTCGCGCACGCCGAAATGCAGGTTGCGCCCGCCATAGGTGCCCCCCCACTGCGGCGGCTGGAAGTCGCCCGCGCCGTCGAAAGTCAGGTGCGTCTTGGTCGAAGGCGACAGATCGGCCGAGCCGCCGATCATCCACGGGTAATTCTTCGCGATGACATTGAGCACCTTGCCCGAACTCGCGCGTGAGGCCACACCCTTGGCGTCCGCGTCGAATACGGGAATATCCGCGTCCCAGCCTTCGGGCAGGGTGCCCGCGAAGATATGGTCGAGTTGCTTCGCCTCATCGGGGAATTTGGCGCGGTAGGCGGCGAACAGCTCGTTCCACGCCTTGCTGGCGGCGGCGCCGCGCGGGGCCAGTCCCTGCTGGAAGTGTTCGGGCACGCCGTCGGGAACGTAGAAGCTCTTGTCTTCCGGCCAGCCGTAGAATTTCTTGGTCTCGCGGATTTCCTCCACCCCCAGCGGGGAGCCATGGGCCTCCGCCGTGCCGGCAAGGTGCGGCGCACCCCAGCCGATGATGGAGTGCACGATGATCAGCGTCGGGCGGGAGGTCTCGGCCTTCGCCTCGGCCAGCAGGCGGCGGAAATCCCCGGTATCGTTGGCGTCCTTGAGTTCAAGGACATGCCAGCCATAGGCCTCGAAGCGTTTGTGCACGCTCTCGGTAAAGGCGATCCTGGTCGAGCCTTCGATGGAGATCTGGTTGCTGTCATAGATCCACGTCAGGTTGCCCAGCTTCAGGTGCCCCGCGATGGACGCGGCCTCGCTGGAGATCCCCTCCATGTTGTCGCCATCACCGCACAGCGTATAGATGTGATGGTCGAACAGGCTGAACCCGGGGCGGTTGTAGCGTTCGGCCAGCCACTTCTCGGCAATGGCCATGCCCACCGAATTGCCGCAGCCCTGACCCAGCGGGCCGGTAGTGGTCTCGACCCCGGCGGTGTGATGGTATTCCGGGTGGCCGGGGGTGAGCGAGTCAAGCTGACGGAACTGTTCGAGATCCTCCAGCGTCAGCGCCGGGCGGTTCGCCGGGGGGTTGCCGGGGCGCACATCACGGATACCGGCAAGGTAGATCAGCGAGTACAGCAGCATGGATGCGTGCCCGATGGAAAGCACGAAACGGTCGCGGTTGGGCCATAGCGGGTCGGCCGGATCGTAGTTCAGCACATCGCGCCACAGCGTATAGGCCACGGGGGCAAGCGCCATGGCGGTACCCGGATGGCCCGAATTCGCTTTCTGCACCGCATCCATGGATAGCGTGCGGATGGTGTTGATGCACAGCGTATCGATATTGGTGGGCATGCTGCCGCCTCCTTCTGGCGCCATCGGGGGAGATGTAAACAGGGAACGCATGAAAACCGGCCTCCTTACAGCCATGGTTATGTCCAGCCCCGATCAGGCCAGAGACATGGGCCAGACAACCTTATCTTCTTTTTCTTTCCATACCGCCCGTACGCGCCTGCCCTGCGGGCGGGGCAGAACGGGGTCGCAAGGTCAAAAGGCTTTGTCAGCACGCACCTTCTCACGACCTTGGGGACGGAACAAGCCATCTCATCAAGCCGTTACCAGCGCCATCCGCCGGGCGGCCCCAGGCCCGGCCTGTACCCTGTACCAGCGCAGTCGTACCGGGCCGGTTGCAGGGTGATGCGCCGATGGCCCGGAATTTGACACAACCCTGCCCCATCCCTCTCCTGTCGGATTACGACACGCAAGGTCACGGAGCTCGTGCATGCCGCTGTTACCCGCCAGCGATCACACGGATGGCACACGCTTTTTCAATCCGCCCGCCATCCGCCCCGAAACCGCGCCACCGGGGCGGATGCGGTGGCGGGCCATTGTGGAATGGCAGTGGACCCGGCCCCCATCGGACTGGCCACGATGGGTTGAGAACCCGCCCCCCACAGGCGACCCCCATGCCATGCCGGTACACAATACCGTGCAGATCACCTTTATCGGGCACAGCACGTTCCTGATCCGCCTGCCCCGGCCCGATGGCACGGTGCTGAGCATCCTGACCGACCCGATCTTCTCGCAACGCTGCTCGCCCTTACCGTTCATGGGGCCGAAACGGGTGCGGGCGCCGGGGCGGGCGCTGGCCGACCTGCCGCCGGTTGATATCGTGCTGATTTCCCACGCCCATTACGACCATATGGACCTGCCCACGCTCCGCGCGCTGGCGCGGCGGGGCGATGACCCGCTGGTGGTCGTCCCGCTGGAAAACGCCCGATTCCTGCGTCGGACCGGGCTGCGCCGCATCATGGAGCTGGACTGGTGGCAGACCGTCGGCACGGACGGGTTGCGGGTGACCTGCACCCCGGCCCGCCATGGGGCCGCCCGCACGCCCTTTGACCGCAACACGAGCCTGTGGGGCGGGTTCATGCTGCGCGACGCGGCGGGCCACCAGCTTTTCTTCGCTGGTGATACGGCCCATGGCCGCCACTGGTCCCTGATCCGCGCGCGGCTGGGCGCGCCGGACATCGCACTGCTGCCCATCGGGGCCTATGCGCCGCGCGCGCTCATGGCCAGCGTGCACACCACGCCGGAGGAAGCCCTGACCGGCCTGCGCGAACTGGGCGCGCGGCAGGGAATTGGCATGCATTTCGGCACGTTCCGCCTGACGGACGAACCGATGGACGAACCTGTCCAGCGCCTGCGCGCCGCCGTGCGCGCGGCGGGGCTTGCGGCACGGACCATGGATGTGATGGCGCATGGGGAATGTCGCGACATGCCATGGCCACCCGCGGACGACCCGGGATTGCCCGATGTTCTTTTCAGCCGAACCGTCTTATGATGCGACCGCTCCCGCAGGGGCAGGCCCCCATTTTGCGTAAACCGACCAGCTAGGCAGGCATATGACCAACACAACCGCCAGCGGCGACCCGGCCGCAGCCCCCGAATCCTTCAGCAACGCGGAAATCGAGGCCCTGTTCCTGTCCGCCGCGCGCGATGGGCAGACCGACCTTGTGACCGAATTCGTAAAAGCGGGCCTCGATCCCGACATCCGTAACGACAAGGGCCATACCGCGCTGATCCTCGCGGCCTATAACGGCCATGCCGAAACCGTGCGCGCCCTGCTGGCCGCCGGGGCGAAGCCGGACCTGCGCGATGAAAAGGGATCGACCGCGCTGGCCGGTGTCGCCTTCAAGGGGGACCTGCCATGCGCGCGTATCCTGCTCGAACATGGCGCGGGCATTGACGTGCCCAACCATATCGGCCGCACGCCGCTGATTTTCGCGGCGATGTTCAACCGCGACCCCATGGTCACCTTCCTGCTGGAACGCGGGGCTGATCCCGACCTGTGTGATGGCGAGGGAATCAGCGCGCGCATCTTCGCCACACGCCAGGGCAATACCGCCCTGCTGGCCGCGATGGAGCATACGAAAGCCTCCGTACAGGGCTGAACACGCGCCCGTCCTTCCCCCCGATCCCTCTCGCGCCGCCCGTGCCATATGGCGGGCGGCGCGCCTTCGTTCATACCCCGATCAATCTGGAATTTTCCCTGATGAGCCGTTTCTGGAGCCCTGTCGTCCACCACCTGACCCCGTATGTGCCGGGGGAACAGCCCAGACTGGCCAACCTGATCAAGCTCAACACCAATGAATGCCCGTACGGCCCCTCACCCAGGGCGCTCGACGCCATCCGGGCCGCGACGGACGATACGCTGCGCCTCTATCCCGACCCCACGGCCCATGCGCTGTGCGCCGCCATCGCGCACGCGCATGACGTGCCCGCCGACCATGTCTTCGTCGGCAATGGCTCGGATGAAGTGCTGGCCCATGCCTTCCAGGGGCTGCTCAACCACGAGGCCCCCCTGCTGTTCCCCGACATCAGCTACAGCTTCTACCCGGTCTATTGCGGGCTGTACGGCATCCGGCACGAGACGGTGGCGCTGGACGAGGGCATGCGCATCGACATTGCCGCCTACCGCAGGCCGTGTGGCGGCATCATCATCCCCAACCCCAACGCCCCGACCGGCATGGCGCTGCCGCTGTCTGAAATCCGTACCCTGCTTGCCGACCACCCGGACGCGGTCGTGGTGATTGACGAGGCCTATGTCGATTTCGGCGCGGAAACGGCGGTTGCGCTGGTCGCCCGGCATCCCAACCTGCTGGTGGTGCGCACCCTGTCCAAATCCAGCGCGCTGGCGGGGCTGCGGGTGGGCTACGCCATTGGCCAGCCCGACCTGATCGCGGCGCTGACCCGCGTGAAGGACAGCTTCAACTCCTATCCGCTGGACCGGCTGGCGCAGGCCGGGGCCATTGCCGCGATCGAGGATCGGGAATGGCTTGCAAACACCCGCGCGAAGATCATAAACTCACGCGACAGGCTGACAGACAGCCTGGGGAAGATGGGGTTCGTGGTTCTGCCCTCACAGGCGAATTTCGTATTTGCCCGGCATCCGGACCATGACGGCGCATATCTGGCATCCGCCCTGCGGGAACGGGCCATCATCGTGCGTCATTTCCGGACCCCGCGCATCGCGCAATGGCTACGGATCACCATTGGCACGGACGCCGAATGTCAGGCCCTGGTAACGGGGCTGGCCGAAGTGCTTGCGCAGGACGGGGGCTGACACCGCCCCCGGTTCATCACATACCACGCCCGTCCACTCCGCCCTGACCGGCGGGCACGGGTTCAGTACGTGCCGCACGTCTTTCCACCACACGGTTAATTGGCAACTCATTTCCTGGACCCGAGGTCCACAGGATACCTATCATGCGCGCATTCCACGGACAGATGTCCGACAACCAGCCGATCCGCCGCTCGCTTGCTGAAAAGCAGAAGCAGCTACGCGACCTGCGCGAAACGCTGGCGACCATGAAATCGCATACATCCCCCGCCCTGCGCGAAAGCGTGCAAAAACGCATCCGCCAGCTTGAAAGCGAAATCACCGCCGCCCCCGCCCTGAAAGCCGACGGGAAGCGTCGCCCCCCCTCGGGCAGCGCCGGCACGACCGGCACCGGGCAGCCGCGTACGCCACGCAGGCGGCCCGAACGCGGGATCTGAAAAAAACGAAAGGCCGGGTGCTGGTGCAGCCCCGGCCTTTTTTCATGCGACCCGCATGGGCCGCACGGCGCGAAGGCGGCGCTTCCCGAACTGGCTTTTCAAACAGCCTGCCAAAGAAAAAGGCCCGCTGAAACAGCGGGCCTTTTGCAGATTCGGACGGAAGCGAAAGGACCATCAGTGGCCGACGGTCAGTTCCTCGGCAATGTCGCCACGCAGCGCGGCTTCGTCCAGATGGCGGCGGGCTTCGGGCGAGATGGTCAGCACCAGGGTCATGAGGGCGGACGCCACATACAGGCCCGAGAAGATCCAGATGATCCCTTCAATCCCGTGCCATGATTCAAACCATGTCACGATCGCCGGACCAACCCATGTGCTGGCGCCAGCCCCCAGCCCGAGGGCGGACAGCGCGGCGGCCTTTTCCTTGGGGCAGATCTGCGGCACGAGACCCGACAGCGGCACGAAAGCGGCGATCGTCGCGCCATACACCGCGCCCATGATGGCCGCGATGGTGAAGTTGCCGGGGAACATCATCGGCACGTAATAGAACATCGGCACGGTAAGGGCCGCGCCCACACCGCCGCCAATCGCCACCACGGCCCGATGGCCAAGCCGGTCCGCCGTCATGCCCGATACGAGGTTGACCAGGATGTTCGCCAGGAAAATGATCGACAGGAGCTGGAGCCACTGCGACAGCGAGAACCCGATCACCTTGGTAAAGAACGCCGGCATGATCACGAGGAACGCATATTCCGACGAGGTGTTGATGGTGCGCACCAGCATGGCGATCAACGTCTTGGGTTCACGCCACAGGATGCTGATGGAGCTGAAGAAGATCGTACCGACAGGCGTGCCGGGACGGGCAAGGCGCTTCGTGCCGGTCGGCTCATGCGTCATCAGCAGCGCAAGCAGCCCGCCGAACATGACCAGCCCCAGCGAGGACCAGAACGTGGCCATCTCGCCTATCACCGGAATGGCGAAGCTGGCGAACAGCGAACCCAGCGTGGGCAGGCCGCCGGAAAAGGCGAACCAGAACCACCCCGCCGCCGAGCCGAGCTGGCGCGGCGGTGTCGCCGCCGCGATCCAGACCAGAAAGCCGTAGGTGAACAGCGGGTAGCCGAAACCACGCATGGTGTAGGCGGCCAGCATGATCGGGTAGCTGTTGACCGCCACGCCGAAGGTCAGGAACATCACCTCGAACAGCGCCCAGATGCCAAGCCCGATCCACATGACCCGCTTGGGCCCCCACAGATCCGACAAGGGCCCCGACGCCCATGAGGACAGGGAAACGGTCACACCGTAAATGGTGAACAAAAGCGCGGTATCCCGCGATGAAACGCCATGCCCCTCAAGGTAGGGGGCCAGATAGCCAGCCTCGACCCCGTCACCGATCATGAAGAACAGCAGCCCCACAAACCCCCAGAACAGGGGGGCGGGAATGCCCAGCCGGTCAGCAAAGGACGTTGATTCGGACAGATTGTCTGTCTGTTTCAAGGGGAGATTCTCCTCTTTCACAGGCAGCCGACACGAAGACGAGGGGCTCCACCTCATTGCGGAGCGTCGATGCAGGCTGCGTCCGCCTGATCCGGTTAGCCGGAAACACCAGTGCGGAACCTCAGTTTCACAAGTTCGGGCGTGCAGTCACCCGGACCGGTTACAGCAGAGGGGCCGGACGGCGCGGGCATCCGCGCCAGAACGCCAGCGCAACATGCTGGCGGGCCTGTTTTTCCCCATACGCGTTACCGGCAGACGCCATCAATCCAGCAGGAAAACGCGCCACATGGCACGCATTGCAATAACAACCTGATGAAAAAACACAAAATCGTACCGAAAAATGGGCACGATCATGTGATCTCTCACGCTGGAAAGACCATAAATCAGTCAGATATACGAAATCGTTGCAGTTCCGAACGATTTCACAGTGACCCGATAGTTTCCAACCTCCGCGAAAACACAAAAAATATATTCAGTGGGAGCAATCTATACTAAAAAAGTCCCAAGAATGTAAGAGAATTCTCGAATTTTCGCCACGATTCCGATTTTCCCCTTATTATATCAATATATTCCGAAGCCTGTTTCAGCGCGGCACGGGGCGGGGCCGATCCATCTTTCCCAACCGGCGGGTTCCTGCCATAGTCACGCCAGGCCCCCGCCAGTACGGCGGGCGCCCTGCACCCCATACCGGGATATGGACAAACGGAACGGTCACGGTGAACATCAAGCTGCCTTCACGCCTTGCCGCATTGCCGGTCGCGTTACTGCTCTGCGCTTCCCTGCTGCCCTGCCCCCCCGCCCACGGCCAGAGTCTGGTCGTGCAGAAGGTGCAGCGCGCGCTGGGGGTGCTGCGCCTCAAGCCCAACCTGGCCAGCCAGGCCTGCCTCGACAAACTCGAAGACCTGCACAAGATGGAAAAATTCATCGATGAGGCGGGCGAGAACGCGCATAACCCCAACCTGTCGCTGGCGCATGACGTCATGACATCCGACTATGAGGACGCAACCGAATCCTGCGTGCCGGATGCGGCCAAGGTATGCGAAGCACCCGGCAGCCTTGCCAGCCCGAACCAGAAAAAGCTGTGTGACGCGCTGGACGCGGTCATGTCCATCGATGGCGGTGATGAGGGGGAGGAAGCCATTTCCGCCCCGCAGGGCACATCAGGCGACTGACAGGCCCCTGCGCGCCCCGTTCAGGGCAGTTGCGCCAGAAGATGCAGCCCTTCTGCATTGCCCAGCACGGCTGATTTTTCCGCACGGTCGAGTTCACGCACCGCCGTGGCCAGATCCGGGGCCTCGCGCACCTTCAGCAGGCCGACCAGAAGGGCGGGGTTGATCGGATCCCCCCGGTGGCGGGGCGGCGGCAGCAGGATTTCATGCACCCTGAGCAGTTCGGCGCGCGCGCGCAGCGCGGCAATGGCTTCGGGCACCGGCTGGCCCGCCATGCGGCCCATATAGGTCACGGCTTCCTTCAGCACGGGGGGCGGGGCTGTTTCCTCGGGTATCAACAGAAGGTGGGCACGCCGGAACGCCTGCCCCACCGCCGTACTGCCGGTCAGCGCCGTCAGGGGAATGGCGCAGACCAGGCCGAGCGTTACCGGCAGCATCCACAAGAACAGCGGGAGCGAGACGCTCCATGCCGCCGCGGCCAGTGCCATGCCCATAAGGGTATGCACCATGTACAGCCGCACATTATGCATGATCTGGAGGCTGCCCGCGTCGCGCCGCTGCGCGTTCCAGCCCGAATCGCGCCCCATCAGGATGGAAATGACGCCCCCGGTCTGGATCAGCATGGCGATCGGGGCCATCAGCCCGCCCACGACCGTTTCCACCATGATGGAGGCGGCGGCGGCGATGGCCCCGCCACATCCCCGCCGCAGCGGGCCATCGATCAGCAGCAGGATGTACGCCAGTATCTTGGGGGCCAGCAGCACCACCATGGTACCCAGGAACATGTATTCCGCCTGTACCGGATCCACATGGGGCCAGTGGGGGTAGAGCAGCTTGGTGTCGCCAAAATATTCGGGTTTGTAGAAGCGGGTTTGCAGGGACACCACGATCCCGACCAGCAGGAAGATCAGCCACAGCGGCGCGGTGACGTAGGAGCCGATGCCCATGAGCATGTGCATGCGGCTGACCCAGTGCAGGCCGTTGGCGGAAATCACCTTCGCATGCTGCAGGTTGCCCTGGCACCAGCGCCGGTCACGGATGGCGATATCGGTCAGTGACGGGGGGCTTTCCTCATACGATCCGCTCAGGGCAGGCACCATGTGGATGGCCCAGCCCCCCCGGCGCATAAGGGCGGCCTCCACGAAGTCATGGCTCATGATCGCGCCACCGAACGGCTTGCGGCCGGGCAGGTGGGGCAGTCCCGCCTGTTCGGCAAACGCCTTGGTGCGGATGATGGCGTTATGCCCCCAGTAATTGCCTTCCGACCCATGCCACCAGGCAATGCCGTGGGCGATCAGGGGACCATAGACGCGGCCCGCGAACTGCTGCATGCGCGCGAACAGGGTCGATCCGTTCACAATGACCGGCAGGGACTGGATCAGCCCCACGCCGGGGTTGCGCTCCATGGCCGCCGTCAGCCGCACGATCACGTCGCCCGCCATGACGCTGTCGGCATCAAGCGTGATCATCTGCTGGTAGGCCGCGCCGTAGGCACGCACCCATTGGGCGATATTGCCCGCCTTGCGGTCGGTATTGACCGCGCGGCGGCGATAGAACAGCCGCCCGCCCCAGCCCGTCGCGCGGCACAGGGCCATGTACGCGGCCTCTTCGGCTACCCATATGTCCGGGTCGGTCGTATCGGACAGGATGAACACATCGAACGCGCGTTCCTGCAACGTGGCGGTCAGGCTGTCGATGGTGGCGCGCAGCCCGGCCATGACCCGGCCCGGATCCTCGTTATAGGTGGGCATCAGCAGCGCCGTGCGGCTGGACAGGCGCGGCAGCGGCCCGGTGCGCGTAATGCCCAGCCCCAGCCCGCCATGCGCCAGCATCGACCCGAACCCCGCGATGGCGGAGGTAAAGGCCAGCGCGATCCACAAAAACAGCACGACAAACAGCACCAGCATGACCATGCCGGCCACGGAACGCTGCACGGCGTTGAACACAAGGTCCATTTCGTACCCGGCAAGCCCGGTCATGGCCACCGCGCCGCCAATGACCAAAAGGCGCCGCAGCCCGATCAGGCGCCACTGGGTGGGCATGACCGGCCCGCGCCCATGCAGGTCCGGCGCATCGGCCAGCGGATGGACAGGCATGTCCAGCGGCGCCGGGGGCGGCAGGGCGGACCAGCCTTGCGGCAGCAGGGTGGACGGGCCGCGCGTGGGCGGCCCCGATGATGTCAGGCCGCCTACGGCGTCCATCGATAGACCCATTCTTCCGATACGGGGCCGTTATCATCGGCCAGCACGCAGTTCAGTTCCGCCACCTTGGCATCACCCGGGGCGAATTCGAACGTGCTGCGCCAGCCATGGATGGCGGGTACCGGCTCGACCACCACATTGCGGATTTCACCCGCCGAAGTCCGGCATTGCAGGTGGAAATGCGGCTTGTCCGGCAGGTTCTGGAATGGCGCGCCCACGAAGTCGAGGTCAAAGAACCGGGTATGCGAATCATCCGTCGATTCCCCCACGCGCGTGGCGGCCACGCGGGCGAGCTTCGTGGGCCACGGCGTGTCCCAGCCCCAGTACATGCGATAGGTGAAGATATATTCGCGCCCCTGGTCCAGCGGCTGCTGGGGGCGCCAGAAGGAGACGATATTGTCGTTCACCTCGTTGGGTGTGGGAATTTCCACCAGATCGACCGCGCCCATGCCCCAGTCCCCGATCGGTTCGATCCAGAGCGAGGGACGCTTTTCATAATTCAGGGCCACATCCTCGAAATCGGCAAAGGAGCGCTTGCGCTGCATGAGACCGAAGCCATGCGGCCTGACATCGCTGAAGGCCGAGAACTGCAGGTCACGCGGGTTGCGCAGCGGCCGCCACAACTGCTGGCCGCTGCCTGTCCACATCGAAAGTCCCTCGCTGTCATGGGCGGCGGGCCGCCAGTCATCGACGCGGGTGCGGTCGTTGGCATCGAAATAGAACATGCCCGTCAGCGGCGCGATGCCGGATTCCGCAATGGCCTTGCGCGGGTAGAGATAGGACTGGACATCGAACACCGTGGTCTCGCCCGGCCGGATGGTAAAGCGGAACGCCCCGGCAAGGGAGGGACTGTCAAGCAGCGCATGCACCACGACGCTATCCACCCCCGCCTTGGGCTTTTCCAGCCAGAAGGCGCGGAACAGGGCGAACTCCTCCCCCGCCGGATCCCCCGTGCCATTCGCGAAGCCGCGTGCCGACAGGCCGTAATTCTGCCCCTTCGCCACGGCGCGGAAATAGGATGCGCCCAGGAAGACGCAGAATTCCTCCATGACACCGGGTGTATTGATCGGCGCGCGCAGGCGCAGGCCCGCAAAGCCGATATCATCATTCACCCGCAGGGCGGGATCTCCGTAGTCGAACATGTCCGGGCTGAAGGTAATGGGGCGCGACTGCCCATCAATGACTTCATGCATGTCGATGCGGGGCGCGTACAGATAGCCGCGCGGAAAGAACTCGACATCGAAACCCAGATTCTCCCCATGCCACAATGCCTGTTCCGAGCGGAAGGACATGGAGTTGTACTGATCGAAATTCAGGTTGCGCAGGGCGGAGGGCAGGGTCTGCGACGGGGCCTGATAGGCCTGCTGCGAAAGCTGGTGCGCCAGGGTGCGTACTGTCGTGGAATCGAAATTACTGCTCTGGGTCGCCCTGGCGGGCCGTATCGCGCCCATGCCCGACAGGGCCAGGGCGGAAAGGGCGGTTCCCGCTTTCATGAAATCACGTCGTAACACTGCGCTGAACTCCGGTTCATTCTTCTTGTTCTGGCTTCCTGTTCTGGCCAGGCAGGTGCTGGTATGAGTGTGATCATCACACTCATGGCTTTTTCACGGCGCGGGCGCGCACATCGCCCCCAATGCCTCAAGCGGGGCACGGGTCGCGTCACGGGCCGCGTCCTCGATTTCACGGTACAGGCGCAGCACGGCTTCCCCCTGGGGCGAAAGCCCGGCGCCGCCGCCGCCGCCGGGCCGCGCGGAGACCAGCGGCTGCGTGAAGGCGGTGTTCATGGCCTCGACCAGCAGCCAGGCCCGGCGGTAGGACATGCCCATCACCCGCGCCGCGGCTGAAATGGAGCCCGTCCGGCCGATCTGTTCAAGCAGCCGGATCTTGCCGTGCCCAAGCAGGGGGGTGCCATTCGCGTCGAGCCGCAACGTCAGCCGCATTTCAGTCATGGTTCTTCTTACTCCCGCCAGCAGCTATACCACTGGTCGTTTTTACCGGAAACGGCTTCTTCTGGAAGGGAAGTTTCAAATCATGACCCATTCCGACCATCCGGTCGCACCCATGGCGGCCCCGATCCATGGCCGGTGGCGTCCCATGGAGGCACGGGATCTGCCCGCCGTAAGCGCGCTGGCCGAACGCCTGCACCCCGCCTGTCCGGAACGGCCCGCCATACTGGAGGAACGCCACAGCCTGTGCCCGCCGGGCTGCCTGATCCTGCCCGGCCCCACCGGCGGTGTGGGGGGGTACGTATTGAGCCACCCCTGGCGCATGGCCTCACCCCCCGCACTGGATACATACCTGCGCCGCCTGCCCGAGGCGGCGGATTGCTGGTACCTGCATGACATCGCCATCCTGCCCTCCCTGCGCGGGCGGGGCGATACGCATGCGGCACTCGGGCTCATGGCGGCGCAGGCCCGGCGGCAGGGCATATCATGGCTTGCCCTTATGGCGGCCGAGGGCGCGCGGGCGGTCTGGGCGCATCTGGGCTTCACGCCCATGGCCGACATACCGCCACAGGTCACGCGGAGTTATGGCGCGGATGCCTGCCCGATGCGCCGCGCCATTTCCCCTGCCCCCTGACCCCGGCAAGGATTACGCCGGAAGGCTGGCGCGCAGCCCGCGCGCGCGGATGGAGCGGCGCGCGGCGATGACCGCCGCGTCAAGCGCCGTGGTGTCCATGTCGCGCCAGCCATCGAACGCGGACAGCGCCAGACCGGCCGACAGGTCATCGGCACGGGCCAGCGCCAGTTCATCCGCATCCAGCGTCGGTTCGATGGGGGTATAGGCCTGCCCCTTCTCGTCGCGCCCACGCAGCATTTCCAGATAGGCGGCGATGCCGAAGGCAATCCGGTCAAGCGGGTGGCCGCTGGCCAGCGACCGGCGCACGGTATCGGTCCAGAAGACCCGGACCTTGGATGCGCCATCACTGCATATGCGCAGCAGCGTATCCGCGACCGCCGGGTTGGAAAACCGGCTGAGCAGACGCCTGCGGTAGGCATCGAGATCCACACCCGCCGGGGCGTCGATCTGGGGCATCGCGTCCTGTGTCCAGTAGGCATTGGCCAGACGCTCCAGATCCGCGTCCTCCACCGTTTCATGGGCGTAGCGATAGCCCAGCAGCAGCCCGGCCGAGCCCAGCAGGATATGCGCCGCGTTGAGCATGCGCACCTTCACCTGCTCATAGCCCGCAACGTCCTGCACGAACTCCACCCCGACCTTTTCCAGCGCGGGGCGGCCGTTGCAGAATTTGTCCTCCAGCACCCACTGGCTGAAATCTTCCGCCAGCACGGGCAGTTCATCGTCCAGCCCGCTGGCTTCGTTCAGCGCCCTGCATGTCGCCGCGTCCACGCCGGGGGTGATGCGGTCCACCATGGAGCAGGGAAAGGTGACATTGGCCTCGATCCACGCCGCCAGGTCCGCATCCAGCGCGCGGGCGTACCCCACAAAGGCTTCATGCGCGACATGGCCATTGCTGCGCAGGTTGTCGCATGACAGGACGGTAAACGGTCCCGTGCCCGCCGCCCGCCTGCGGCGCAGGGCCTCGACCACGTAGCCGAACACGGTGGCGGGCTGGCGGGGGTTGTCCAGATCGGCGCGGATGGCCGGGGTATCGAGCCTGAAACGCCCGGTTTCCTCGTCAATATTGTAGCCACCCTCCGTTATCGTCATGCTGACGATGCGTGTCTTCGGGTCGACAAGGCGGGCCAGCACCGCATCGGGGTTGGCGGGGGCCAGCAGATATTCACGCAGGGCCCCGATCACGGACACCGTGCGCACGCCATCGGCCGTGACTTCGGTCAGGGAATACAGGCAGTCCTGCTGCTGGAAGGCGTGGGCCTTGGCCTCGCTGCGCGCGCCACCGCTCAGGCCCACGCCCACGATCCCCCATTCCGACTGTCCGGGCAGGGCGAGGCATTTGTCCACATACCAGGCTTCATGCGCGCGGAAAAAATTGCCCACACCAAAATGAACGATCCCGCGCCCCACTTCCCCCGGTTGGTAATGTGGCGCCTGCACGCCGGCGGGAAGATGCTTCAGGGTTGTTTCATTCAGCATGGTGTCTTTCGAACTCCTTGTATGTATCTGCGCAGGCCGGCCCTATCCCTTGTCTGCCCTGTCGGCACTGACCGGCCCGAAGGAAACTTCAGCCAGAAGCGGGTGCCCCGAAAGCGGGAACGGACCATCATCGGTCCGCCCGTCTGACCAGATATTACGCACGGCAAGCCGCATGTCGGCATGCAGCAGCCCTACGGCGAAACGCATGACAGGCGTCCAGTGTTCCCCCGTCCGCTCCAGGCGGTCCAGCATGTCACGCATGCCCTCACTGCCCAGCGCGTGGCCCCGGCGGGTGGCGGCGGTCGCATCGCAGCGATCGGCCATCTGGCCCAAAAGCAGGACCACCATGTCGCGTTCATGACCGAGCATGTCACCCATGCGGGCGGTTTCGCCCTCCACCGCCGCGCGCGCGATGAAGATAGCATCCGAACGGATCCGACGCAAAAGCCCCGGCAGGCGCGCCACCAGCGGGTCATGCCGGGCAAGCGCGCCGGGGTGCTCCACCTCCGCTTCCTGCACGCCGTCATTGATGTCCTGCAACAGCGACCGGCACGTCACATCCGCCGTGGCCAGCGTGTCATAATCGGGATGCGGGCGCAGCGCGCTGCCCAGCAGGTCGGCCAGACCGCGCAGCAGGCTGGCGGAGTCCGCCAGCACTTCGCGCCGCGCCTCGTTGCGCAGCACGAAGAACGAGACCGCGAACGACACCACGACCCCGGTCATGATCGAGGCGATCCGTTGCAGCGGGCGCGAAAAGGGCGCGCCGGTGGCGGGAAACAGCAGCACGACCATCAGGGTCACGATCGCGACCCGCATCTTGGGCCGCAGCGCCACGACAACCGCCAGCGGCATGAGCATGACCCAGAACACCATAGCCAGCGAAAGGCCATACCACTGTTCCAGCGCGATGGCGGACATGCCCGCCGCCGCCCCGATCAGGGTGCCGACAATCTGCTCACGCCCGGTGGAAAGCGTCTGGGTCAGCCGGGTCTGGGTAATGACGATGACCGATGTGATCAGCGCCCAGACCGGCTCTTCAAGATGGATGAGCGTGGCGACGATGCCGGACAGCACGAGCGAGACATTCATCCGCACGACCTGCCGCCACGTGCCCTTGCGCATGATGGAACGCAGCATGACCCGCAGGCGCGCCCCCATGCGGGTCAGTGCCCGGCGCCATCGGGCAGGGGAAAGGGCACCCAGCGCAGGCCATCGGCATTCTGCACCAGGAACAGGACGGTCCGGCCGTGGCGCGCGCGCGCGGCGTCGATCTGGCGGCGCAGGTCGGCTGGCGTGCCGACGGCGGACTGCTGCACCTCGGTTATCACGTCACCGGGGCGCAGCCCGCGTTCGGCGGCCGGGCTGTCCTCGGTCACGCCGGTCACCAGCACGCCCTTCTGCCCTTCGGCCATGTTGTATTTCTGGCGCGCGATGTCATCGATCTCACCCACCGTGAAACCCATGCCGGTAATCGCCACGCTGTTCTGCGCCGGTTCATGGGCGGGGGCGTGGCCGCCCTCGGCCTTGTCGGTCTTTTCATCGGGCAGGGCGCCGATGGTGATGGGAACCTCCATCTGCTGGCCCTTGCGCCAGATCCCCAGATGCGCCACGCTGCCACCCGCAAGCTCGGCCACCAGACGGGGCAGCGCGCGGCCGTCGATATCCTTGCCGTTCAGGCTCCGGATCACATCCCCGGTCTGGAGATGGGCCATGTCCGCCGGTCCCTTCGGCTCCACCCCCGCGATCAGCGCGCCATGGGCGCCCTGCATGCCCAGGCCCTCGGCAATTTCCTGCGTCACGTCCTGGATACGCACCCCGATCCACCCGCGCGTCACGGTGCCGTGGTGGCGGAGCTGTTCGATAATGCCCTGCGCCTCGGCCGAGGGGATGGAGAACCCGATACCGATCGACCCGCCCGAAGGCGAGAAGATGGCGGTGTTGATGCCGATGACCTCACCCTTCAGGTTGAACAGCGGGCCGCCGGAATTGCCCTTGTTGATGGGGGCGTCCGTCTGGATGAAATCGTCATACGGTCCCTGCTCGATATTGCGCCCGCGTGAGGAAATGATCCCCGCCGTCACCGTGCCCGAGAGGCCGAACGGGTTGCCGATGGCCAGCACCCAGTCCCCCACCCGCGCATGGTCGCTATCCCCGAACGGCACGGCGGGCAGTGGCCTGGGGCTGTCCACCTTCAGCACCGCAAGGTCGGTACGGTCATCATGCCCGAGCAGCCGCGCCTTGAGCACGGTATTGTCCTGCAGCGTGACGGTAATCTGGTCGGCATGGCGCACGACGTGGTTGTTCGTCACGATCACGCCCGACGGGTCGATGATGAAGCCCGAACCCAGCGCCTGCATCTTGCGCGGCGGCGCGTTGGGTGAATCCTGACGGTTCATGAAATCATGGAAGAATTTCTCGAACGGCGAACCTTCGGGAAAATTGGGCACCTGCGGCGTGCTGTCGCCGTCATCGCCGCCCTCCTCCTCGTCATCGCCGGGGCGGACCATCTCGGTGGTGGAGACGTTGACCACGGCGGGCAGCAGCTTCGCCGCCAGGTCGGCGAAGCTGTCGGGCATGTTGCGTCCCTCGCCCGGCAGGCGCAGGGGGGCCGTGGGGGCGGGCTCCTGCGCATGGGCGGCGGTGTATGCACCAGGGGTCGCGAGCAGCCCCAGGGCAAGGCAGGACCGGGAAAAGACAGCGGCACGAAAGGACATGGGGTGCATATATCCTGCTGAACGGGATCGGGTGGACAGCTATACCATGCCCTTGACCGGCGCGGAAATCACGGCCTCAGTTCCTGCATAAGGGGGCGGGCGGCGCAAGGTTGCCCTGCCCGCCCCGTGCCGCGCCACGGGCCGCGTTGCGCTGGCGCTCCCGGATGCGGGCAACGGCCAGCAGCACGCCGAAGCCTGTCGCATTGACCGCCACCTGCATCACGAACCCCGTGCCGAAGCTGGTCAGCACCAGGCGGCCATACAGATCCACTATGGTGCCCATGGTGAAGATTTCCAAGGAGTGCCGCCCGAACAGCGCCATGAACTGGCCGGCGCGCGTCGCGGCCAGCCCCGTCGCCCGCGTGGAGGACTGGACAAGATAGAACAGCGCCAGCACGTCCAGCAGCCGCCAGGGCGAGAGGATCATCTTGTCGGGCACCCCCATGGTCACGGGCCGCAGGTCGGCAAAGCCCCAGTCCATCCATGGAAAGGACTGCACGGCGGAAAACACCAGGTACAGCCCGCACGCCGCCGCCAGCACGTACGAGCGCGGCAGGCTGCCGTCATGCCGCCCCGCCACGCGCGCGGCGCAAACCCCCAGCACGAACAGGAACTGCCACGCCAGCGGATCGAAAAACCAGCCATCCGGATCAAGCCAGTTGGGAAAGTTGAGCCGGGGGTCGACATTGACCACCAGCCACACGGCCCCGCTCAGGCCCAGCACCACGGCGGTCCCCACCCCGCGCAGCAGCGCGTATAGCGGCGCAAAGCCCAGCAGCAGCACGATATAGAGCGGCAGGATGTTCAGGTTGCCCGGCAACGCCACCAGCGAGAGCACCCGCCAGACCGAATCCAGCCCATGCGCCAGTTCGGGTTCAAGGAAATCGACCGGCACGGGCCAGAAATGCCGCCATATGCGAATGGTGGAGACACAGACCACAACCAGCACGATCTGGTACACATAAAGCTGCCAGCACCGCCGCCCGATGCGCAGCAGGACCGTGGGCACGGGCCGGGTGCCAAAGGCCCGCCCGTAGGCCAGCCAGGAGGCATAGCCCGCCAGCAGCACGAACACCTCCGCCGCGTCGGCAAAGCCGATATTGCGCATGGTGAAGCGGTTAAGCACATCTTGCGGAATATGGTCGATGCACATCATGAGCAGCGCCACCCCACGCAGGGCGTCAACCCTGTGGTCCCGCCGGTGATGGGACGCGGCCTGTGGAGTGGAATTGCCCATTATGTCCCTGCCTGCCTGAATGCGCGCATGATAGCCATTCACACCATGCAACGGAGAAGCGTAAAGCAGCAAACCGGGCCGGGCGCCATTCTCCCGCCGCAGGGACGGCGCGCATGCGGCGCATGCCCGGACGCGCCCGCACCACGGTTTCATGACTCGACCACACTCCCCTGCTCCTTTTATACCCGCAGGGGCGACAGAGCAGGAAACGCACCACCATGACCAACCCCGACAGGACAACCATCGAGACCGTGCTGCAACAGGTCCATACGGCAGATAAATCCACCAATGTAGCCAAACTGGGCAGTCTGGACGCCTTCATGGTGCGTGACGGGGTGCTTCACGTCGCCATCGCGACGGACCGCGCGCGCGCGGCGGATCTGCAGCCGCTGCTGCCCGAACTGGAACGTGCCCTTATGGCGGCGGTTCCCGGCTGCTCCGGGGCCAGCGTCATCCTGACCGCGCACCGCCCCGCGCCCGCGCCGGCCCCCGCGGCCCCGCCGGCATCCGGCGGGCATCGTCCGCTCAACCTGGGCGGCGCACCGAAAGCCGCGACCGGCCCGCTCCCCCCGCAGGTGGGCGTGGTCATTGCCGTGGCGTCGGGCAAGGGGGGGGTCGGTAAATCGACTACGGCCGTGAACCTGGCGGTGGGGCTGGGGCTTGAGGGGCTGAAGGTCGGGCTGCTGGACGCGGATATCCACGGCCCTTCCCTGCCGCGCATGATGGGCCTGAACGCGCGGCCCGAAGTGGCGGATGGTCACCTGATCCCGCCACGCAAATGGGGCATCAGCGCCATGTCGATCGGCATGCTGGTGGACGAGACCGAGGCCATGATCTGGCGCGGGCCGATGGTGATGGGGGCCATCAACCAGTTGCTGGGCGATGTCGAATGGGGCGCGCTGGATGTGCTGGTGGTGGACATGCCGCCCGGCACGGGGGATGCGCAGTTGACACTGGCGCAGAAAACCGCGCTGGCGGGCGCCATCATCGTCTCCACGCCACAGGACATCGCGCTGCTGGACGCACGGCGCGGCATTACCATGTTCGAGAAGATGAACGTGCCGGTGCTGGGGATCGTGGAGAACATGTCCTATTTCTGCTGCCCCAACTGCAACCACCGCACCGAACTGTTCGGCCATGGCGGCGCGCGGGCGGAAGCGGAGAAGATGAAGGTGCCGTTCCTGGGTGAAATCCCGCTTCTGGCCGATATCCGCGCCAGCGCGGACGAAGGCGCGCCCATCGTGATCGCCGCGCCCGACAGCCCGGCGGGGCAGGCCTATCGCGGCCTGGCCCATACGGTGGGCGCGACCGTGCGCCGCGTGCTGGAGCAGAAGAAAAACGCCCGCTGATCCGTCCGGCCGGGCATGGCGGGGTCATTCCCCGCCGTGGCGCGGGGGCCAGCCAGCCCCCGTTACGCCCCCATCAGAGCCTGCGGTCGCGCTTGATCCGGTCCCATGCCGCGTTGATGCGGGCGATACGCGCGGCGCCGCGCGCCTGTTCGGCGGCGGAGGCCCCGCGCGCGGTCATGATGTCGGGGTGGTGTTCGCGCACAAGGCGACGCCAGACGATGCGCACTTCCTCATCACTCACGTCACGCGAGACGCCCAGCACGGTATAGGCATCCACCTCGCTCACGCCGGGGCGTGCGCCGCCGTCACGCGCGCGGTCCCACGCACCGGGGCTGAGGCCGAACGCCTTGTGCACGCCGCGCAGGAATGATTCCTCACGCGCGTTGATCTCCCCATCCGCGCGGGCGATCACGAACAGCGAGGCCAGGGCCTCCTCCAGCATGGCGGTGCGCCCGGCGAAGGCGCGGCCCAGTTCGGTCGCGAAGGCCCGGTAGTCATCCGTGCGCTGGCGGGCGTTATCGAACAGGCGGCCCACTTCCTTCATGTTCTCGGGCGGAAGGTGGAAGCGGCGCTTGAAGGCGTCGATTTCGGCGCGGTTCACCGGGCCATCGCACTTCGCCATCTTGGCGGACAGGATAATGACGACCAGCCCGTACATCTGGTCGCGCTTGCCCATCACGGCCGCCATCTTGGCCGCGATGAAGGTGGCCGCGCCATTGGGGTCGGCATTCAGCCGTGGGCCCCAGCGGTCGGTCCAGCCACCCACCGGCGTTTCCAGCAGGGAACCGTTATCCGCCGCGTGGCCCAGCGCGGTGCCGACGACCGCCCCCATGGGGCCGCCGACCGCGAACCCCGCAACGCCACCAAAAATCTTGCCCCATATCGCCATGCCCCGATGCTAGCACGGATACAGGCTTAACCCAACCGATCTTCCCTGCCGCCATCAGGCATTTGCGGCATTGCTGGCATCCATTCGCGCAAGGCTTCCACCCGCAGGGCGGAGGCCAGCGGGCGGTCCGGCGGGCGGGTGGCGTCGATGCGCCCGACCAGCCCCACCAGCGTCAGCCCGCGTTTATGCGCGATCAGGTCCAGCGCGTGCCAGAATTCCGGCTCCAGCGCCACGCTGGTACGGTGGCCCGACAGGTTGAGGCTGCGCTTGCGCAAGGGCCGCGCGCCGCGCTGCGCGGGCAGCGGCAGGGCATTATGGTCGTTCACGCGGGCAGCCTGCCCACCGCCCATTGCGCGGCTTCCGCCACCACGGGGTCGGCATCGGCGCACAGGGCCATGGCCACCGGGCGCAGCTCGGCGCGCGCGCTGTTACCCATGGCCACCGCCACGTTGCGCACGAAGCGCCCGCGCCCGATCCGCTTGATGGGCGAGCCGGAAAACCGGGCGCGGAAGCTCACGTCATCCAGCGCCGCCAGTTCAGCCAGCGCAGGCGCGCGCAGGTCGTCGCGCGCGGCAAGTTTCATGTGGTGCGTGGCCGTGGCGAAGCGGTTCCACGGGCACACGGCCAGGCAGTCGTCACAGCCATAGATGCGGTTGCCCATGGCAGGGCGCAGCTCCACCGGAATCGGATCGCGGTTTTCGATCGTGAGATAGGAAATGCACCGCCGCGCATCCATGACGCCGGGGGCGGGAAACGCCCCGGTGGGGCAGGCGTCAAGACAGCGGGTGCAACTGCCGCACCCCCCGCCCGAAGGCGCGGATTGCGGCAGGTCCAGCGTGGTATAGACCTCCCCCAGGAACAGCCAGCTTCCGTGCTGGCGCGAGACAAGGCCGGTATGCTTGCCCTGCCAGCCCAGACCGGCGTTCCGCGCCAGCGGTTTTTCCATGACCGGGGCGGTATCGACAAACACCTTCACCTCCGGGCCATCCATCCCCTGCCGCCGCCCTTCATTGACCACGAACTGGGCCAGATGCTTGAGCATGCCCTTGACCACGTCATGATAATCCCGGTTACGGGCGTAAACCGAAATATTGCCCGCATCGGGCAGGCGGGTGGTGGCCAGCGCATCGCCTTCGGGCGCGTAGGTCACGCCAAGGGCGATCACGCTGCGCACCTCGGGCCACAGGCCGCGCGGGTCGCCGCGCTGCTCCATGCGCTGCGCCATCCAGCCCATGCCCCCCGCGAACCCGTTCTCCACAAAGGCGGCAAGACGGGCGCGTTCCGCATCATCCAGCCGTGCGGGGGCAAAGCCCACCGCGTCGAACCCCAGCGCCCGCGCATGACCCGCTATCGCCGCGGCAAGCCGGGCGCCTTCAGCGGGGGATGATGCGGGCGGGCGGGCCATCAGGCGACCGATGGAATGTCGGGAAAGGGCATTTCATCACCACTCCAGTCATCCATCGCCCATTGCGCGCGCAGGTGGCTGGCATGGGCTGTAAACGACCCGTCCACGATCGCGCCGCGCATCCCGCGCATGAGACGCTGGTAATAGGCCAGGTTATGCCATGTCAGCAGCATGGGGCCGAGGATCTCGTTCGTGCGGAACAGGTGGTGCAGGTAGGCGCGGCTGTGGCGCGAACAGGCCAGGCAGTCGCAATGGGGCGAAATCGGCCGCGAATCGTTGGCATGGCGCGCGTTGCGCAGGTTGAGCGTGCCCCGCTCGGTATAGGCGCGCGCCGTGCGCCCCGCCCGCGTGGGCATGACGCAGTCGAACATGTCGACCCCGCGCTCCACCCCGCCCAGCAGGTCATCGGGCGTGCCGACACCCATGAGGTAGCGGGGGCTGGCATCGGGGATCAGCGGCACGGTTACATCAAGGGTGGAGAACATGAGTTCCTGCCCCTCCCCCACCGCGAGGCCACCGATGGCATAGCCCTCGAACCCGATCCCGGTCAGCGCCTTTACGCTCTCGGCGCGCAGTTCCGGCTCGGTGCCGCCCTGTATGATGCCGTACTGCGCATAGCCGGGGCGCTGGATGAAGGCGTCGCGGCACCGCTCGGCCCAGCGCATGGACATGCGCATGGAGTTCGCGATCACGTCCGGTGGCGCGGGCAGGGCGGGACATTCGTCAAAACACATGCTGATGGTGGCGTCGAGCGCGTGCTGGATGCCGGTCGAGCGTTCGGGGGTCAGCCGGTGTTTCGAGCCGTCGATATGCGAGCGGAAGGTCACGCCATCCTGATCGAGCTTGCGCAGCGGACCGAGCGACATGACCTGGAACCCGCCCGAATCCGTCAGGATCGGGCCGGGCCAGTCCATGAAACGATGCAGGCCGCCCAGTTCGCGCACCCGCTCCGCCCCCGGCCGGAGCATGAGGTGATAGGTATTGCCCAGCACGATGCCCGCGCCCGTGGCGCGCACGTTGTCCATCGTCATGGCCTTGACGGTGCCCACCGTGCCCACGGGCATGAAGGTCGGGGTCGGCACGCTGCCATGGGCGGTATCGAGCCAGCCGGCACGGGCATGGCCCGCGCGCGCTTCGGCGCGCCAGCGGAAAGAGGTCATGGCAGGTCTCCCTCGGCGCGATGCAGCAGGCAGGCATCGCCATAGGAATAGAAACGGTAGCCGCTGGCGATGGCGTGGTCATAGGCCGCCTTCATGCGGCGCGGGCCGCCAAAGGCGCAGACCAGCATGAACAGCGTCGAACGCGGCAGGTGAAAATTGGTCAGCAGCATGTCCACCGCGCGGAAACGGTAGCCGGGCCGGATGAAAATGGCCGTCTCGCCATGGAAGGGGTGCACGCGGCCTTCCTCATCCGTCGCACTTTCCAAAAGACGCAGCGAGGTGGTGCCCACGGCCACCACCCGCCCCCCCGCCGCGCGCGCGGCGTTGATGCGTTCCGCCGCATGGGGGGAAATCGTGCCGCGTTCGGCATGCATGTGGTGGGCGGAAATCTGTTCGCTGCGCATGGGCAGGAACGTGCCCGCCCCCACATGCAGCGTCAGGGTCTGGCGGATCACCCCGGCCTGATCAAGCGCGGCCAGCAGATCCGGCGTGAAATGCAGCCCCGCCGTGGGGGCGGCCACCGCCCCGCGATGCTGGGCGAAGATGGTGCTGTAATCCTTGCGGTCTGCTTCCGTCGGGCCATCGGGGCGGGCGATATAGGGCGGCAGCGCGAGACGGCCCGCATCATGCAGGAACTGGTCGAACGCCGCCCCCTCCGCGCTGAAGCGCAGGGTGATGTCGCCTGCCTCCCCCCGGCTTACGACCTGTGCCGTCACCGGGTTGTGCCCGAAGGTCAGCGTATCACCGGGGCGCAGGCGGCGGGCGTTGCGGGCCAGTGCGTGCCATGTGCCATCGGGCAGGATACGGTCCAGCGTGATGCCGATTTTCGCCGCCCCGCGCATGGCCGCGAGCTGCGCCGGGATCACCGCCGTATCATTGGCCACCAGAATATCACCCGCGCGCAGGCAGCCCGGCAGGTCGCGCACATGGCGGTCCATGAACGGGCCTTCCACCGGCACGTCAAGCAGGCGCGCGCTGTCACGCGGGCGGGCCGGGTGGTCGGCGATCCGTTCGGGGGGAAGCGCGAAATCAAAATCAGAAACCAGATCCGTCATGCGGCTCCTTTACGGAATCCGCACGGCACTTGCCAGCCCGAACTCTCACCTTTCCCCGCCACGTCCCCGCGCGGTGGCCGCCATGCAGGGTGATATTGGACAGAAGCGGAAGGGGAAGCCAGAATGCGGACGCGATTCCCGCAGGGGAATTTTCCATTCCACAGCCAAGGAAGACACCACATGTCCTATGCCGCACTTGATGCCGTACGCATTACCAAGGCCTGCAAGACGGCCCTGCATGTTCTGGAAGCGGTTGATGAACAGGACCGTAACGAAGTCCACCAGCGCAAGACGCTCATGATCCAGCGGATCGAAGCGCTGGCCCGCGCCGCCGCCGAAAGCAAGAATGGCGACCAGGCCATTACCCTGACATCGGAGGAATTCTGGCTGATCAGCCAGAACTGGTAAACCGCCCCCACGCGGAAAACAGGAAACCGATATGACCTTTACACTGACAAGCCGCTCCTTCCACGAAGGCGACCGCCTGCCCGAAGCGCAGGTATTTGATGGAATGGGCTATTCCGGCGGCAACATCTCGCCCCCGCTGGCGTGGCAGGACCCGCCCGAGGGTACCAGGAGCTTCGCCATCACGCTCTACGATCCCGATGCGCCGACCGGGTCGGGCTGGTGGCACTGGGTGGTGATCAACATTCCCGCCACCGTGTCCTCCCTGCCCGCCGGGGCCGGATCGGGCGACAACAGCCTGCCCGAACCCGCCGAGATGACCCGCACCGATTTCGGCGGGAACGTGTATGGCGGCGCCGCCCCCCCGCCGGGGCCGGAGCACCACTACATCTTCACCATCCACGCGCTGGACATCGAACGGATCGAACTGCCCAGCGACGCGTCCGGCGCCATGGTGGGTTTTGTCATCAACCAGCACAGCCTCGGCTCCGCCACGCTGACGGCGGTTTACGGCAAAAAGCCGAAATAACCTGGCCCTGAAACGAAAACGCCACCCGCCCCGGTCATGGGACGGATGGCGCAGGGAGTATCCGCCAGCCAAAAGACGGTTTTAAAGGCGGTACCCGCAAACTTTCCTTGTCGCGCCCCTAACCCTGATAGGACGCGATCTCGATCAGGTTGCCATCGGGGTCGTGGCAGTAGACCGATGTGACCGGCCCCAGCGCGCCAAGGCGGGCCACCGGCCCCTCGGTCACCTGCACGCCGCATTTTTCAAGATGTTCGATCACATCGCCGCTGCTGACGGCGGTGATGAAGCACAGGTCGTTCGTGCCGGGCAGCGCGTCTTCCGCCGTGACCCACCCTTCGGCCCCATGGGGGCGGAGGTTGATTTTCTGCCCGCCGAATTTCAGCGCCGTGCGGTTGTTGCGGCCATATTCCTCCCGCTCCATGCCCAGCACGCGCTGGAACCATGAAGCCGAGACCTCCAGGTCACGCACACTCACCACAAGATGGTCAAGACGATCGACGGTAAAACGCATGGCGCTCACAAACCTCCGGTGTGTCCGGCCCGATGGATGGGCCGGACGGACCCGTAACGGGTCACGTTCAGCCGGTCAGGCCTTCGTAAAAATCATTACCCTTGTCGTCGATCACGATAAAGGCGGGGAAATTCTCGACCTCAATCTTCCATACCGCTTCCATGCCCAGTTCGGGGTATTCCAGCACCTCGACCTTGCGGATGCAATCCTGCGCGAGACGGGCTGCGGGGCCACCCACGGAACCGAGATAGAAGCCGCCATATTCCTTGCACGCCTCGCGCACCGCACGCGAGCGGTTGCCCTTGGCCAGCATGACATAGGAACCGCCCGCCTTCTGCAACATGGCGACATAGCTGTCCATACGGCCCGCCGTGGTCGGCCCGAAGGAGCCGGTGGGCATGCCCTCGGGCGTCTTGGCCGGGCCTGCGTAATAGACGGGGTGGTCCTTGAGGTACTGGGGCAGTCCCTCGCCCTTTTCCAGCCGCTCGCGGAACTTGGCGTGCGCGATGTCGCGCGCGACGACCATCGTGCCGGTCAGTGACAGCCGCGTGCGCACCGGATACTGCGACAGCTTGCGCCGGATCTCGTCCATCGGCTGGTTCAGGTCGATCTGGACCGCCTCGCCCTCAAGGTCGGTATCCGTCGTTTCGGGCAGGAAGCGCGCCGGATCGGCCTCAAGCTGTTCCAGAAAGACACCATCGGCGGTGATGCGCGCCTTCACCTGCCGGTCCGCCGAACACGAAACCCCGATGCCGACCGGCAGCGACGCCCCATGGCGCGGCAGGCGCACAACACGCACGTCGTGGCAGAAATACTTGCCGCCAAACTGCGCGCCGATGCCCATCTTCTGGGTCAGTTTGTGGACTTCCTTCTCCATCTCCAGGTCACGGAAGGCGTGGCCCAGCGGGCTGCCTTCGGTGGGCAGGCTGTCGAGCCAGTGGGTGGAGGCGAGCTTGACGGTTTCCAGATTCTGCTCGGCCGACATGCCGCCAATCACCACCGCGAGATGGTAGGGCGGGCAGGCCGACGTGCCCAGCGTGCGGATCTTGCCATCCAGCCATTTCAGCAGGCTGGCCTTGTCGGACAGCAGGGCGCGCGTTTCCTGGAACAGGAAGGTCTTGTTCGCCGACCCGCCGCCCTTGGCGATGAACATGAGATCCATCTGCTCGGCATGGTAGTCACCCGGCGTGGCGGAGATGTGGAACTGCACCGGCAGGTTGGTGCCGGTGTTCACTTCCTCGAACATGGAGACCGGGGCCATCTGCGAATAGCGCAGCGAGGTGCCGGTATAGGTGTCGTACACCCCGCGTGAGAAGGCTTCCTCCTCGTTCCCGTCAACCCATACGCGCTGGCCCTTCTTGCCATAGACGATGGCCGTGCCGGTATCCTGGCACATCGGCAGCACGCCGCCCGCGGCGATACAGGCGTTCTTGAGCAGGTCCATCGCCACGAAGCGGTCGTTCTCGGAGGCTTCGGGATCCTTGAGGATACTGGCCAACTGCGCCAGGTGCGCCGGGCGCAGCAGGTGCGCCACGTCGTTGAAGGCGCGCGCGGCCAGCGCGGTCAGGGCCTCGGGGCGGACATGGACCACCGTGCGCCCACCAAGGACCGAGGTGGTAATCCCCTCGATCTCCAGTTTCTTCCACGGGGTCGTTTCATCATGCAATGGAAAGAGCGGGCCATAGACAAATGGCTTGCGCGTGGGTGCGGATACATTCAACGGACGGTCTCCTGCCTTTTCCCCCGGATTGGTTCCAGGTGGCGGCGTTCAGGTATCAAGGCGCGCCCGGTGCATCCGGGCCACCGGATGGGAAATGTGGCTCAGCCCGGTCCCCCCGGCCCACGCTTGCGGAAGGCGGCGAGACTGACGACCTGCGAACCTTCGCCCTTTTCGGCCTCCCCTTCCGCGCGGGTCTCATCGGCGGCGGGGGCGTCGGCCGTGGCTTCCGCCTCCGGTATCTGCACCGGCACCACGTTTTCCGGCGCGGCGGCCACGGGCGGCTGCTCGGGCACGGTAAAGCGCAGGGCAAGGCGGATATGCGGATCGGCAAAGGCGGAAATGGCCGCCACGGGAATGACCAGCGTGGAGGGAATGCCCCCGAACGACAGCCCGACCGATATGACCGCGTGCGCACGGTCCACCTTCAGGCCCCAGAACTGGTGCTGCAGGACAATGGTGATCTCGTGCGGGTACTGGGCGCGCAGGTGTCCGGGCATTTCCACGCCCGGCCAGTCGGTCCGGAATGTCAGGTAGAAATGATGATCGCCCGGCAGGCCATGTTCGACCGCGTAATCCAGCGCGTGCAGCATGACCTGACGGTATGACTCCTCGATCCAGGAATCATAGGGCATGAGGCTGTCGGGGAGGGCGGCGTCAAAACCGTTTTCCTCGTCATGATCATCGGACATTTCGGACTTCTCCGTAAGATCCGCCCGGGCGTTCACGACCGGAGCGGATTTTTGCAGACATGCGGGTTCGGACCACGCCGTGCCACAGGAGCAAGCTGTGCGTCAAACCCGCCCCCATGGCAAGCCACAGCCACGATGCATTTCTTCACGAAGCGGATAGTGCGCCACCCGCGCCCGCCGCGACATGAAGGACAGATACACGAAGAAAATGTAAGTGGGAGGGCTTCTGTTGCCCGGTGCCCTCCCGAACCGCGCTTATCGCTTATGCAGCGACAGCGAGCACCTCAGAGTTATCGTTGGCACTTGTGATTTAGCCCGATAACGGTGGTACAATGCCGGGCAAAAGGCGGGTCTTTACCATGCGTGTCGAGCCTGTTTCGTCCCCATGTTCCCCATCGGGGGGGAAATTGGTGGAGACGCCGGGTACCGCCCCCGGGTCCACAACACTTATTCCACGCGCCGTTTATCGCCATAGCCAAGGGGCAAGCCCCTCCTGCACTTCCGAACATAGGGAGCGCCACGGCATATGGCAAGGGGTATGGCCGGGCGGGAACACGACGATGGCGCGACGCCCCGAACCAGCCCGGGAATCCGTTTGCGCCCGTGCCGCCCGGCATGCAAAACCGCTGGCCCGCGCCCACCCCATGCGCCATGATGGCGCCGCGAAACACGGACCGGAACAACATGACTAGGACAGGGCATGGCGGTATGGTATGGCCCCCATCCTTTGTTATGATCGACATAGACGGGGCGGTAGGACACATGTTTTCCAGTGAGCAGAAATCGGCAATCGAGGCGGCCCGCGCCGGCTGGGCGCAGACACGTCGCCTTGTCGTACCCGCGGTGGAAGACGTGCTGTATTCCCCCATCCCCGTGCTGGAGACCGGCTTCGTGCGCGCGGTCGATTACATGGGCGGTGACAGCGGCATCGTGCAGGGCGCGCGCGTTTCCTACGGCAAGGGCACGCGCAGCACGTCCGATGACCGGGGGCTGATCCGCTACCTCATGCGCCACCGCCACACCAGCCCGTTCGAACTGGCGGTGCTGAAACTGCACGTGCGCGCGCCCATTTTCGTCACCCGCCAGTGGTTCCGCCACCGCACCGCCAGCATCAACGAGTACTCGGCCCGCTATTCGGTGCTGGAAAAGGAATTCTACTTTCCCCGGCCGGAGGATATCGCCGCCCAGTCCAGCAGCAACAAGCAGGGACGCGCCGACAGCCTGCCGCCCGAACAGGCGCAGCAGGTGCTCGACATCCTGCGTGACGACGCCTCGCGCTGCTACGACCATTACATGGACCTGCTGAACGAGGATGAAAACGGCCAGACCCGCGATCCATCACGCCCGTCCGTAGCCCGTGAACTGGCGCGCATGAACCTGCCGGTCAACATCATGACGCAGTTCTACTGGCAGATTAACCTGTGGAACCTGCTGCACTTCCTGCGCCTGCGCGCCGACAGCCACGCCCAGTACGAAATCCGCGCCTATGCCGACGCCATCCTGCGGATCGTGGAGAAATGGGCCCCGCTGACATTCGAGGCCTTTACCGATTACATGCGCGACGCTGTGCTGCTGTCCGGCCCCGCGCTGCGCGCGCTGCGCGCGGCCATGGGCGGCCAGCAGGTGGATGCGGCGGCTCTGGGCCTGTCCAGGCGCGAGATCCGGGAACTGGCTGACATGTTCCCCGAAATCGCGCCCCGTCTTGTATCCTGAACCCCGGCCGCACCTTCAATAAACTGTGATGCCACGGTCGCCGCGCGGGAAACATGCGCGGATGGCTGTGGATTTTACGTCACACTTCACGCGGCAATTCCGCCAGCGCCCCCGCCGCATGCCCCCTGCCAGCGGCGGATTTGCGCCCATGTGCGCGCTGCAATGCAGGCACAATATATGTCCATCAGGTGGCTAGCGGATTGCACAACGGCAATCCCATGCTAGAGAGTGACGCAAGAAAGGGCTTATCGCCCGGTTCAGGATTCTTGCAAACGCATTGGGCCAAACGCATTGGGCCATTCCGCCATGCCACCACGGCGGAAGAAGCGAAGACAGAGGAAGCGGAAACGAGCATGCGCGCAGAGACAGGATCGAATTCTTGGTCGTCCCGCCCGTTCCCGTCCCTACGCCGCTCGGCGCTTCGTGTCGTGGGGGTGACGCTTGGCCTGCTCGGACTTGCCGCCTGCGCGGCCCCGCCCCCCACCGACCCGGACGCACTGGCTGAATACAAGGAAGCCAACGACAAATACGAGAAGCTGAACCGCAAGGCGTTCGGCCTGACCATGTGGGCCAATAAATATACCCTGCGCCCGGTGGCCAAGGCCTATATCTGGGCCGTGCCGCGCCCGCTGCGCAATTCGTTCGGCAGCCTGTACCAGACCATGAACGAGCCGGTCGTGTTCTTTAACGACGTGGGGGCTGGCAAGCCGCGCCGCGCGGGTGACGCCTTCGTGCGCTGGTGCATCAACATGACGGCGGGCATCGGCGGGCTGATCGATGTGGCGAATTACGCCGGCTACACGCATCATGACAATGACGCCGGGCTGACGCTGGCGACATGGGGCGTGCCGTCGGGGCCGTACCTGTTCCTGCCGGTGCTGGGGCCGTCCTCCTTCCGTGACGGCGTGGGTTACGGTATTGATGTCGGGCTGTCACCATGGAACTACGTGCCGCGTGGCTATGGGCTGCTGACCTTCAACTGGGCCTATAACATCATGGGCACCATCAACGGCATGGCCACCAATGTCGATGCGCTGGACCAGGTGATGAAGGATTCGCTCGATCCCTACGCCACCATCCGCAGCGCCTACCAGCAGCAGCGCAAGGCGATAGCGGAAAACATCAAGAACGACCGCCGGGCCACCGTGCCTGACTGGTACTCAAACAGATAACCGGAAAAAGGGACATAGCGATGCAGACACCCTTCCCCCGTCGCCACGCACTGGCCCTGCTGGCAACATGCGCTGCCGCCCTGCCCGTTGCCCCGGCATGGGCGGTTGATGCCCTTACGCAGGCCCGTTCCTTTGTCAGCATGTTCGGCAACAAGCTGGTCAATATCGTCAACAGCGACCAGCCGCTGGAAAAGAAGAAGCAGGACATCCTGCCCCTGCTCAACCAGTATGTCGATGTGGACGCCATCGCCCGCTTCTGCCTTGGCCGTTACTGGCGCATCGCCACCCCCGAGCAGCAGGCCCGCTACCTCAAGCTGTTCCATGACGTGCTGGTCAACGCCATTACCGACAAGATCGGGGATTACCGTGGCGTGACCTTCGTGGTCGGCACGAGCGTGCCGTCGGGCGATGACACGGCGGTGTCCACCGTCATCAACCGTCCCGGCCAGCCTGGCGCGGACACGCAGTGGATCATCAGCACGAGCAGTGGCGGCCCGAAGGTGGTGGACGTGGTGGGCGAAGGCGCCAGCCTGCGCCTGACCCAGCGGCAGGACTACGGCTCCTTCATCGCGCGTAATGGCGGCAATGTGGATGTGCTCCTGCGCGCGCTCGACAAGCAGATCGCCAACCACCACTGAACCGCAACGCCCGCACCCCGGTCATGGTGCGGGCCTTGTCCCGGTTTCCCTCGGGCCGACAGAACAGCCTGAAAATTTCAAAGATGTTTTTTCCCGGAAAGCTACAGGGAACGCTGCCTTTTTGAAAAAAGGCGGCACCTGGAAACCTTTATTCCTATTAATGGACTGTTTTGAAACAGTCCTTAATGCAGCGACATGGGCTTCGCCGCGGGACGCAGGCTCTGGTAAAGCAGGATATCGGGTCCATGCGCCTCTGGCGGCGTGTCGCACACGCTCATTCCCGCGCCGCCAAAAACCTGACGGCCTACAATATCGCTTTCCCTTACATAGGAAATGGCCCGCCTGACCCCGCCTTCATGCGCGAAGGCCAGCGCCAGACTGGTGGCCTCGCGTGAAAGCCCGGTTTCGTGTTCATGCGGGAAAATGGAAAAATGCAGCTCGTGACAGTCAGGCGAGACGGTGGATGGCTGCACGCCCGCCAGACCGATAAACCGGCCCTGCTGGCGCACGGCGAACATGCCCACGCCTTCCCGCCCCCATGTCATGAGATCGGTCGTCATGTCCCGCTCGCTCAGGACACGGTTGCACACACCGCCCGCCAGCCGCCCCGTTACGGTGGCGCTGGCCTTGAGCCGGACAATATCTTCCAGATCCCCCCAGGAGACCGGATCAAGCTGTAGTCGGCCTGTCTGTATGCGGTATCTGCCACCCATGGCTGCCTCCGTCACGGCAGGAATTACGACCTGCGGTTATTGAGGCAGATAACGGGCCGGGTGGCAAATGGAATCAACGCTCGATGGGGCGGTACTTGATCCGGCTCGGCTCGGTCGCATCGGGGCCGAGGCGGCGGCGCTTGTCTTCCTCATAGGCCTGGAAGTTGCCTTCGAACCATTCCACGTGGCTGTCCCCCTCAAAGGCGAGGATATGGGTCGCCAGACGGTCAAGGAACCAGCGGTCATGGCTGATGATGACCGCGCAGCCCGCGAATTCCGCCAGGGCATCCTCCAGCGCGCGCAGGGTATCGACATCAAGGTCGTTGGTCGGTTCATCCAGCAGGATGACATTGCTTTCCCGGCGCAGCATCTTGGCCAGATGCACGCGGTTGCGCTCACCGCCCGACAGCACGCCCACCTTCTTCTGCTGGTCCGCGCCCTTGAAGTTGAAGGCCCCCACATAGGCGCGCGACGGCACGGCGCGCTTGCCAAGATAGATGACATCGGTCCCGCCGGAAATTTCCTCCCACACGGTCTTGTCGTCATCCAGGCTGAAACGTGACTGGTCCACGTAACCCAGCCTGACCGTCTCACCAATGGTCAGGGTTCCGCTATCGGGCGTTTCCTGCCCCATGATCATCCTGAACAGGGTGGACTTGCCCGCGCCGTTCGGCCCGATCACGCCCACGATGCCACCGGGCGGCAGCTTGAAGCTCAGGTCATCGATCAGCAGGCGGTTGCCGAACCCCTTGCGCAGGTCTTCCGCCTCGATCACGGTGCTGCCCAGACGCGGGCCGGGCGGAATGACGATATCGGCCACGCCATTGGCCTTTTCGTTATTCTGGGCCAGCATTTCCTCATACCGGGCGATACGGGACTTGCTCTTGGCCTGACGCGCCTTGGGGGAGGAGCCGATCCATTCCTGCTCCGCCGCAAGGGCGCGCTGGCGGGCGCTTTCCTCTTTCTCTTCCTGCGCCAGACGCTTGCGCTTCTGCGTCAGCCACGAGGAGTAATTGCCCTCGAACGGATAGCCACGGCCACGTTCGAGTTCGAGAATCCAGTTGGTGACGTTATCGAGGAAGTAACGGTCATGGGTAATGACCATCACCGTGCCCTCGTAATCACGCAGGGTCTTTTCCAGCCACGATACGCTCTCGGCATCAAGGTGGTTGGTCGGTTCGTCCAGCAGCAGCAGGTCGGGCTTTTCCAGCAGCAGGCGGCACAGGGCCACACGGCGGCGCTCACCGCCCGAGAGCTTGTCCACCGGGCTGTCGGCGGGCGGGCAGCGCAGGGCCTCCAGGGCTATTTCCAGCTTGCGGTCAAGCTCCCAGCCATCGCCCGCATCGATCACTTCCTGCAATTCGGCCTGTTCGGCCAGCAGGGTGTTCATTTCGTCATCGCTCATGGGTTCGGCGAACTTCATCGAAATCTCGTTGAAGCGGTCCACGGCCTTTTTCAGCTCGCCAAAGCCCAGCGCCACGTTCTCGCCAACCGTCAGGCTTTCATCCAGCTTGGGTTCCTGTTCCAGGTACCCCACGCGCGCGCCTTCGGCGGCCCATGCCTCGCCACCGAATTCCTTTTCCACGCCCGCCATGATCTTGAGCAGCGTGGACTTACCCGCCCCGTTGACGCCCAGCACGCCAATCTTGACGCCGGGCAGGAAGGACAGGGTAATCCCCTTGAACACTTCACGCCCACCCGGATACGCCTTGGTCAGGTCCTTCATCACATAGACATATTGTGTGGCGGCCATGACGGTCGGCTCCTGATAACTGAGGGATAAAGTGGCAGATCACGCGCGCGGCCCGCACGGACGCGGCGCGCGCCGGGCTACAGTGCCGCATGCTAGAAAGCCTGCGCCCGGCAGGACTTGAACCCGCAACCAAGCCGTTATGAGCGGCCCGCTCTAACCAATTGAGCTACGGGCGCGCAGGCAGCCCCTGATCTCGCGCATGTGGAAGGATTTGGCAAGGTCCATGCATGCTTTTCCCTACATTTTTTCCACGCCCCGCGCACTGGCGCGCACCGGCGCCACGTTCATGATCGGGCGCATGCGGGCCCGGCCGCCACAGAACATGACTTGCGCACAAATCGGTGCGGGCTATACGGTCACCCCGTCAGATCACGCCGGGGCGGCCGACGTCGCGGCACATAACGAACAGGACAGGCGGCAGGAGGCCTGACATAATGGACGTATCGAAGATTCCAGCCGGCAAGGACGTGCCCAACGACATCAATGTCGTGATTGAAATTCCGCAGGGTTCCGGCGTCAAATACGAAATCGACAAGGACAGCGGCGCGGTGGTGGTGGATCGCATCCTGTTCACGCCCATGGTCTATCCGGCCGCCTATGGTTTCATCCCCAACACGCTGGCCGCCGATGGCGACCCGACCGATGCGCTGGTCCTGATGCCCGCCGCCGTGGTGCCGGGCTGCGTGGTGCGCGCGCGCCCCATCGGCATGCTGAAGATGGAAGACGAGAGCGGGCAGGACGAAAAGATCATCTGCGTCCCGCACGACAAGGTGCATCCCTATTATTCCAAGGTGGAAAAGCTCGAAGACCTGCCCGAGATCGTGCTGCAGGAAATCGAGCATTTCTTCACCCGCTACAAGGATCTGGAAAAGGGCAAGTGGGTCAAGGTTTCCGGCTGGGCGGACAAGAAGGCCGCCGGAGAGGCGATCCTTGAATCCGTCAAGGCCGTAGCGGCCAAATAAACAACTGCACGCCGCCGCCGGGTCCGCATGGCCCGGCGGTCAGGCCACTTCCGACAGGGCGGGACGCCCCCCGCAGGCGACAAGCTGGCCGATCAGCGAGTGATAGCGCGCCATATAGGTCCGCATGTCCAGACTGTCTTCCGCCCGGGCGCGCGCCTGCGCGCGCAGGCGGCGCGCCAGACGCCTGTCTTCCAGCAGTTCCAGCACGCCATCGGCTATGCGCCCGGGTTCAAGGAAGGGTACCAGCCGCGCGGTGCGGCCATCTTGCACGAACTCCTCCACCGGCGGGGTCCGGCTCCCCACAATGGCGCAGCCACAGGCCATGGCCTCACGCAGGGACCATGACGCCACGAACGGATATGTCAGGTACACATGCGCGTCCGACCGCTGGAGCAGGCGGCGGAAACCGCCATGATCCACCCGGCCCGCGAAATGGACCCGCGACAGATCCAGCACACCCCCCAGTTCCGCCAGCATATGCTGCCGCCATGTCGCGCCGGCGGGTGCGCGACCGCCATAACTGACCCCGTCCCCCCCCACCATGATCACCCGCGCATCCGGTCGCGCGCGCAGGATACGGGGCAGCGCACGCATGAAGACATGGAACCCACGATAGGGTTCCAGATCGCGCGCGACATAGGTCACCAGTTTTTCACCCGGCCGGACATGAATATCGCCCAGGGTGAAAGGCTGCATGCGGGCATGGGGCGCGGGCGCGCATTTTTCCAGATCCACACCCTCCGGCATCAGGGTCAGACGCCCGCGTGCCCAGTCGGGATAGGTATCGCGCTGGAAGCGGGTGGGCGTATGCCCCCATCCCGGCCCCGCGAGGGCCAGCAGGTTCAGGCTGTTACGCGCGCGCACCAGGGGCGCCACACTGGCTGGCGGCGCGAATTCCGGGTCGAACCCGACATCGAGGCCGGTGGGGTGGTAGAAGAATTCGTAATATCCCAGCATCGGCACATCGGGGTACACATCGGCCAGTTCCAGCATCTCCCCCCAGCCATGGTGGCCGATGATGATGTCGGGCACATATCCCAGCCCGCGCAGCGTGCGCGCCGCGCGCGCCACCTCCGCCGCGCGCTGCATGCCACGGGCCAGTTCCCCCACGGGGGCCGGGGCGTCAACGCGCGCCGCCGGTGGCAGGCTGTAGCAGACCCGCCGCACGCCGGGCATCTGCATGCGCCCTGTTTCACTTATGAAAACAACCTCGTTTCCGCCCCGCGCATGCAGGTCGCGCAGGAGATGCACGAACTGGCCCGGAAAATTCTGGTGTACGAACAGGTATTTCATCCATCCCTCCTCCGTCCCGTTACGATTGCGCGGGTTTGCGCCGCCACCATGGCCGGGGGCCATCGGCCACGTTCCGCGCGGTTTTGCCCTGTGGCGATGCCGTACGGGCGGGGATGGCCCGCCGGGGCCGCCGCGCGCGCGTGGCAGGTGGGGTGGCCGCCAGCACTACGTCTTCCGCCGGGGCCGCAGGGGGCGGGGTCTGGTCGATGGCGCGGGGCCGGATGTGAATGCGGAAGGCCTCGAGCGGGGTCAGGGCCGGGGTCATGACCGGGGCGTCTTCCACCGGCCCAAGGCGGGTCCCATCGGTAAAACCGGCCTCGACATGGCACTGCAATGTCCGGGCGGCCTCCCCTTTCAGCCGGACGCGCAGCCCCAGCACCGGCAGGGCCATGCCCCGGCTGCCGCAATACGCCCCGCCCTCCACCCAGGGGGAGAACCAGTCCTGACCCAGTATGGCCTGATATTCCAGATCGCACGCGGCGATGCCGTCCGGGGGCACAATGGCGAATCCCTCCACCCACTGGCCGCTGCCACGCTCCCCCATCCATTCCCCCAGTGCGGCCTTTACGTCGCCCCGGCGCTGGATATGGGCGGTCATGCCGCCTTCCTCTTCCACAACCACGGGTTCGGCGCCCGGCGGCGCGGGTACCGGGTTGTCCACGCGCGGGGCGGGACCGGACAGGCGCACCACCTGCACCCCCGGCAGGTCACGGCCTTCCGTCCCGTCACGATAGGTGGTGACCAGTACCGCCCCCCCATCGTCGGGCACCCGTACCAGCGCGGCCCCGTCCCGCGCGCCGATCCAGCCTTCCGCATCAAATGTGCTGATCCGCACATGCGCCATGCCCGGCGGCACGCTGATCCGCATGCCCGATACGCCCCCCACGGCGGCGACCACCGGGGCCGGGGCGTGAAAGATGCAGTACGTACCGGCCTCCAGCCGGATAAGCCGGGCGCTGGCCTGTATCGTGCCTGCCTGCCCGGCGGGGAGGGGGGTGGGCTGAATTCCCATTATCCTTCCCTTCCCGGACAGAAGGAAAAGGGAAAATGCTGACCGGCCTGAGAAATGGGAAGCAAGACGGGCCTCTTTCCTGTGGTCATGAACGGGCCCGGGCATAAGACAGCAAAAACGTATTCAATTGGTGAACGGGCAGTCCGGGCGGGACACACCAGCCGCGTCCCGTCGCGCGGATGCGCGCGGCGGGCGCGCCCAGGTCGAAAGCCACACTGCGCAGCCCCGCCCGCCACAGCAGGGTGAGGGTGAAACACCATGTCTCGGGACAGACCGAGGGCACGAAACCGACCTGCCCCGCACAGCCGCGCAGAAGGGTCACCGCGTCATCCGCCTCGTACGGGCCGGTGATGAAGACACGCCCGGTTTCCAGCAGGGGCGCGTCATCACATGTATGCCCGACCACCATGAACTCCAGCGGCAGGTCGCGCGCCGTGGCGTCACGCGCGGCGGCCAGCAGGACGCCATGCCCCTTTTCCGGGCCGATCGCCCCGGCCACGACCACCCGGCACCGCCCCGTGGGCGGCGGCAGGCCGGAGGCGGGCAACTCATCCCCGGCGGCAGCGAAACAGGTCAGGCCCTGATCGGGGCGGTCATCTTCCAGTGGCTGTATGTCATAGGAAATAGCGGGGAAGTACCGCCCCAGCCTGCGCGCCACATCGGCACTGGGCACGACCACGCGCCGCGCGCGGGCAAGGTCGCGGGCCGTATCGCGGCGCAGGCGGCCGACATCCGCCTCATCCCCCAGCGCGCCCAGCGTATGGATACAGGCCCGGCACCCCGCCATATCCGGCTCGCCACAATACCGGCCCGCCGGGCCGACCAGCGTGATACGCGGGCAGATGCCCGCATAGTCATGCACATGGCGGTCATACGGCACCCCGAATTCGCGGCCCAGCCGGTCGCACAGTTCGCGCACCCGGCCGCCATGGCCCAGATGGTGGTGAACCTCGATGCGCGCCAGCCCCAGCGCGCGCAGCAGCGCGACAAGCACGGGGCCATATTCAGGCCACCGGAGGGAGAGCGGCGGGCAGTCTCCTTCCCGCGTGCCATCGCTCAGCACGAACCCGCCGGGCGCGGGTGCCAGCACGACCGGCAGCAGCCCCCGTGCCCGCCACATTTCCGCGCGCCGGGCGACGACCCGACCGACCCCGCCCGCCTCGGCATGGGTGACCAGCAGCACCGCGCCGTGCAGTCCCGCGCGCACTCCCGCCCCCCGCCAGACCAGCAGGGACAGCCGCTGGCGCGCCGCCGCCAGCGGGTCGGCCCCGACATGCGCCCGCACCAGCGCGTCATAACCGGGAAAGAGCCGGTTCAGCACCCACAGGTTGCGCTGCTGCAATGCCGCGCGCCTCCACCCGAAGGAAACGCTCCCCACATGCCCCACGAACACGCCCGGCGCCGCCCGGTGCCGCCAGCCCGCCAGCCGGGCGCGCATGGAAAAATCATTTTCCTCCCCATACCCCCGGCCAAACAGTTCCGGGCGGAACGCGCCGGTCTGGCGCAGGCAGTCATGGCGGATCAGCATGCAGAAGCCATGGGCGGTGGGAATGTCCACATCCCGCCCGCCATTGGCGCGCAGGGCCGCGGCCATGAGGTGGCGCACCGCCTCCACCCCCCCGGCCAGCGGTCGCGGCCGGGCCGGATCCGGCCATGTCAGGATCGAGGCGTCATTGGAAAGGGGTGAGACCGTGCCCGTATCGGCGCGCGCATAGGCCACGCGCCGCAACTCCTCCAGCCAGCCCGGCGCGACCAGCGTATCGCTGTTGAGCAGGACGACATCCATGCCCCGCGCATCAGCCAGCGCCGTATTGACCGCCGCCGGATAGCCGCCATTGGCCGCGTGCCGCCGCAGCATGATGCTCCCCTGGGCGGCGCGGTCATCCAGCGCGCGGGCCAGCAGGGGATCGGGCGTGGCGTCATCCACCACCATGACCTGTACCGTCACGCCGCCCACAGGTGACGGCAGGCTCTGGCGCACGCTGTCCAGACAGGCGAGCGTGCGCGCCCGGTCGGCATAGACCGGAATGACCACCCAGCAGCAGGCCGCCCGTCGCGGCGCGCGCGCGGGCGCGGCCCCGCGCGCAGGCGCGACGGGAAACACCCGGCGCGCGCGCGGCAGGCGCACCGGCAGGGGGGATCCGGTCAGATCCCGCCCATCCGCCATGACGACGCGCACGGCGCCATGGGGTGCGAGATCAGCCCAGTTCACGCCAAACCCCCATACGGGCAGGCCGGGGCCATGGACGCCCTCGCGCACCGTAGCGGACAGGGCCAGCGGTCGCCTGCCATATGCATCTTCCACATGGAGTTCGGGGCGGCGATCCGGTTGCGCGGGCATGAAAATCCAGCCCGTGATTCCCTGCACATCGGGCCAGACGGCCCCCATCAGGCAACATAACGCCGCCGGGTCCGGCTGGCTGCCCAGCAGGGGCATGCCATTATGCACCACCATAATGTCACGCGCCCGCCGCCAGTGCTGCGGCAGGGTCAGGGTCCTGCGGGCAGGATCAGGAGACCGGATCTTCCGCCCATCCAGCCTGACCTCCGGCCGGTTTCCATCAGGCAGGCCACCCCAATGCAATCCGCCATCCGGATCCAGCGCGCACCAGCCGGGCAGCGCCATGTGCCGACAGACCAGATCCGCGGGAAGGCGCAGGGCCGGATCAAATCCGTACACGCGCAGGAAATGCTCAAGCGCCACGGCCGCGCGCGCCCATGCGCCCGCCATGCAGCAGGCCAGCACCAGCAGCCGCGCCCCCGCACGAAAAGGCTGCGACGCCAGAACCGTTTCCACCGCGCGGGCCGCCCCCACGCCATCACCAGCCCCCAGACGGGCCGCCGCCAGTGCGTACCGCACCGCGCCATCCGCCGGGGCCAGCCGCGCCGCGCGTTCCATCCACGCCAGGGCCAGCGCGGGCTGCCCCCGTGCCGCGAGATCGTGCGCATGCCGCATGGCCGCCGCCATGTCCGCGCCGGGCATGGCAATGGGTGGCGCGGGGGGATCAGGAGGCGGCCTATCCCGCATCCATATGCTCCAGTTCCGCCCGCGCCGCGTCCACACCCTGTGCCGCCGCCTGCCCGAACCAGTAGCGAGCCTGCGGGACATCCACCGTACCCGCCAGGCCACGGGCCAGATACCGCCCGAGCATAAGCCGCGACAGCGCATGGCCACGCTCCGCGCCCAGACGGAACCAGTGCAGCGCCCGTGCGCGGTCGGGCGCTATGTCGTGCCCCCCGCCATACATCGCGCCAAGAGAAAACATGGCTTCCACCCGCCCCGCGCGGGCCGCGTGGTGATAGAGCGCCAGCGCGCCCGCATGGTCTCGCGGGCCGCCCCGCCCATCCAGCCTGAGCTGGGCCGCGACCAGACAGGCTTCCGGCAGGCCATGGCGCGCCGCCAGTTCCAGCCAGTACCGCGCGCGCGCCGGATCGGCCTGCATGCCCCCGCCGCCCAGAAGCATGCGCCCCAGCCAGTACTGGGCATTGACCACACCGGCACGGGCCGCGCGTTCCATCCACACCACCGCCTGCCCCGGCTGGGGCGCGCACCCCACGCCCGCATGCAGGCTGACGGCAAGGTTGAACGCCGCGACCGGGTCACCCGCCCGCGCCGCTGGCGCGAAATCAACGACCGGGGCACCGACGACCCCATTTCCCGGCCCCTGTGCCGGAAATGTTGCGGCCGGGAATGTTGCGGCCAGATCCGTCATGGCCGCGACATTCCCCAATGCGGCGGCACGTTCCAGCCAGATGCGGGCCTGCGCGGCATCGGCGGCGACACCGCGCCCGGCCACATACAGCAGCGCCAGCATGTGGCAGGCCATGGCGTGGTCCTGCTCCGCCGCCATGCGATACCATTTCACGGCCTCATGGTCGCCGGGAATGGCGGCTTCGCCATGAACATGCAGATCCCCCAGCAGGGTCGCGGCCTCCCGGTCCCCCGCCAGCGCCGCGCGGCGCAGCCATGTCTCGGCGGCCATGACATCGCGCGCGGCCCCCGTTTTTCCCTGTAGCAGCAGCGCGCCATAACGCGCCTGCGCGGGGCGCACGCCCCGTTCGGCGGCGCGCGCGTACCACTGCGCCGCCCGCGCGCCATCGGGCAACACGCCCCAGCCCCGTTCATGCAGCAGGCCAAGCATGTACTGCGCCGTGGGCAGGCCATGTTCCGCCGCACGGACCAGGGCGGCCACCGCATCGGGATCGGCGCCCGGCACGTCGCCACCGGCTGCAAGATGTACTACCGCCAGACCCAGATCACCCTGCGGGCATCCCGCCCGCGCCGCCCGCGCGCACCATGCCCCTGCCGCCTGCGGGTCGCGCGCGCAGTCCGGACCCGTGGCCAGCAGATAGCCATACAGGGCCTGTGCCTCCGGCAGGCCGGCCTGCGCGGCGCGACGTGCCCAGCCCATGGCCGCGAGCGGGTCGGGCCACTGCTCCAGCCCGGCGGGCAGCGCCACGGGCAGCAGGCCATCGGCCCCGCGCCGGTGCGGCGGGTCGAGCAGCAGCATGAGGGCAAGGGAAAAACCGGCCTCCGCATGGCCCGCGCTGGCGGCCGCGTGCATCCAGCGCACGCCCTCAAGGGGGCTGCGGGGCACGCCGGTCCCTTCCAGATAGGCGCGCGCCACCTGATACTGCGCCGCCACCATGCCGTCGCGCGCCAGCACGCCCAGCAGGGCGAAACCCTGCGCCGCGCGCGTTTCGTGTTCCAGCAGGCGGCACGCGCGGCGGAAACGGGCAATGGGGGACAGCCCCCCCACCAGACCGGACAGAAGCCCGCGCACCGGACGCCGCCCGCTCAGGGTTCGCGCATGCCGTCGGTCACGGCGGGCAGCAGGCGGTTGAGCAGGTACTGCATCATGGTCCGCCGCCCGACATGGATGTCGGCTTCCACCGGCATGCCCGGCTGCGGCTGGAAGAAAGGCGGCACCCCATGCAGGGTGTAACGGTCAATGGACAGGCGCACGCGGTAATAGGCCGCCTGCGGGTCGAGCGCGCCATCACCGCCCTGCTGGGCCGCTTCCGCCCCCGGGGCAGAGCGGGTATCGAACGAATCGGCGCTGATGACACGCACGCTGGCCTCGGCCCCACCGTACTGGGTGTAGGGAAAGGCCGCGAATTTCAGCAAGGCCCGGTCGCCCACGCGCACATAACCCGCATCCACGCCCCGCAGGCTGGCCTCCACATCCAGATGACCGCCCAGCGGCACCAGCGTCATGAGGGGTGAGGCCGCCTGTATGACGGACCCGGTGGACAGGTGCGCGATGCTGAGTACCACCGCGTCGCGCCCGGCGCGCATGACGATCAGGTCATGATGCAGCATGGCCTTGCTGTAGCCGCCATCGGCATCGGCCAGCCGGTGCTGGGCCAGCGCGAGATCCTGGTACACCGTGGCGTGCCAGTTGCTGGCGTACCCATCGCGCTGGGCCTTCATGGCATCGAGCCGGGCGCGGGTGCTGTCGGCCTCATGCCGGGCGGAGACCTGCGCGCGCACCACCTCCATCAGGGTATCCTGCGCCGCCAGCGTGGACAGGCGGCTGCCCACCTGCTCATGCTGAAGGCGCACGCGCATATCCTGCACATCCCGCGCGACACGGACACGGGCGGCATACATCGCGGCACTCGCCTCATGGCCCTGCAACTCACTTTCCAGCCCCGCGATCTGGCGGTCATAGCTGGCCATCTGGGCGTTGTATTCCGCCTGCCGGCGCAGATAGGCCGCCGCCTCCTGCACGGAAGCGGGGTCTTTCATATCCGCCACGTAGGGCTGGCCGGTCGCCTCCGCCATGCGGCGGGCGACTTCCGCGCGGTAGGCCATGACCTGCCGGCGCAGGTTGGTGACATCCGCGTCAGTCATGGTCGGGTCGAGGCGGGCCAGCACCTGCCCCTTGCGCACCCGGTCGCCCTCATGCACGTCGATGGAGCGGATGATCGCGGTTTCCAGCGGCTGGAGGACCATCGTGTCGTCAAACGGGCTCAGCCTGCCGTTGACGCTGACCACCCTGTCCAGCGGGAGGAACGTCATCACCGCCAGCGCCGCCGCGACCAGCGCGCCGACAATCCAGATCACGTAGCGCGCCGCGTCCGATGGCGGCAGTTCGATCAGCGCCGCGCTGGGCGAATAGAAGGCCAGCAGCGCGGGCGGCAGCTCAGCCGGGGCCTGCCCCCCCGCTGGCGGCACGACGGACATCTCCCCCGTGGCCGCGCCCTGCGGATTTGGAACCGGGGACAGGTCATGATCCTGCGCGCTCATGCCGCGTCCCCCCTGTCCGTGAAACGGTTCTGCTGCATCCACAGGGTGCGGTAGAGACCGCACCGCGCCAGAAGCTCGCCATGCGTGCCGATATCGACGACACGCCCCCGGTCCAGTACGCAGATCTGGCTGCAATCCACCAGCGAGGCGAGACGGTGCGACACGATCACCATGGTCCGCCCATGGGCAAGATGGCGCAGATTGGCGTTGACCACGGCCTCGCTTTCCGGATCGAGGGCGGAGGTGGCTTCATCAAGGATCAGGAGCCTCGGGTCGGAAATCACCGCGCGCGCGATCGCAAGGCGCTGGCGCTGCCCGCCCGATATGTTGGTCGAACCTTCCTCGATCCATGTATCGTAGCCTGCGGGCATGCGCTCGATGAATTCCTCGGCCCCCGCGAGGCGGGCGGCGCGCACCACGTCTTCCAGCGTCAGGCCGGGCCGGCCGGCGATGATGTTGTCACGGATGGTGCCGCGAAACAGGAAATTGTCCTGCAACACAACCCCGCACGAACGGCGCAGGTAGGTCAGGTTGATTTCACGCAGATCCACGCCATCAAGCCGGAGGTGCCCGGTATAGCCACGGCTCACGCCCTGCAGCAGCCGGGTGATGGTGGACTTGCCCGAGCCACTGCGCCCGACCAGCCCCAGCATCGCGCCAGCGGGCACGCGAAACGTGACATCCGACAGGGCGGGGCCTGGTGCGCCGGGATAGGTGAAGCCGACATCCGAAAAGGACAGCGCACCCCGAATGGGCGGGCGCAGGCCGGTCGTAAGGGCGCGGGTCTCGGTCGGGCGGTTGAGCACGGAGCCTGCCTCGGCCAGGGCGCTGCGGACCTCGTTCAAATCGTCGATCAGCCGCGCCATGCTGACCAGCGGGGCGGCGACACGCCCGCCCAGCATCGCGAACGCCATGAGCGCGCCCGCCTCCAGGCCCGAAGTCGTGGCGGTAATGGCCAGGTAGGCCCCGACCAGAATGATGCCGCGATTGATGAACAGGTCCAGCGGCATGACGGCGGTGGCCACCCAGTTGCCCATGCGCCCCGCATCCAGCGAGGCGGTGACGACGCTGGCGGTCTTTTCATCCCACACCTCCCGGCGCACCGGCTCCAGCGCCAGCGTCTTGACCGTGCGGATACCGGCGACCGTTTCGTGCAGGGCGGCGCTGCGGTCCATCTCGGCGCGTACCTGCCGGGCCACGAGCCGCGCCATGGCGGGCATCGCCACGACGATCACCACCCCGATCAGCCCCGCCGCCGCCAGCGTCATCCACGCCAGCGGCAGGCTGAGCCAGAACAGGAACGGCAGCACCACCAGCAGCGTGAACAGGTCCAGAAAGGTATTGAGCAGCCGCCCGGTCAGGAACTGCCGCACCCGGTAGATGGCCCCGACCCGGCCGATCACGTTGCCCGCCTGCTCACGTTCGAAAAACTCCAGCGGCAGGGCGAGAAGCCGGTCGAACACCGCCAGCGAGATGCGCGTATCGAGCCGTGTGGTCAGCACCAGCGTGATCTCGCGCCGGGCATGGGTCAGCAGGATTTCATAAAACGCCATGACCCCGACCAGCCCGGTCAGGGAAATGAGCGTGGCCATGGAGTGGAAATTCACCACCCGGTCAATCACCTGCATGACGATAAGCGGCGGGAAAACGGCCAGGACACTTATGACCATGGACGCGATGATCACATCGCGCAGCAGCCGCCGCTCCCCCAGCACCAGTCCGCGCAGCCATGCGAAATCGACCGGCGGTTCGGGTGCCGCGCCCTGATGCCCCGCGCGCACCAGCAGCACGGCCCCCGTCCAGACATCGCGCAGGCGCAGTTCATTGACCGCGACCGGCGGCGCGTCGGGACTGGCGAACGGATCGGCCAGCCAGACCACGCCCGTCGCCTCATCCGCGCCGACCATGAGCCCCGCCGACCCATCGGCGAACATCAGCACGACCGGCGGCATGTCGCGCATGCGCACCAGCGCGCGCCATTGCAGGTGCATGCCACGGGCGGTGCCGCCATTTTCCTCCACCCAGCGTATGAGTGCCGGAATGGAGGGCACGCTTTCATCCGGCGCGCCGGCAAAATCATGCACGTCAAGGTCGATGCCATGAAAACGCGCCGCGCGCAGCACCGCCTGCAGGCGGATCAGTTCCGGCGCGCGCCGTGCGGCCCCGTGCCCGCTGGCGGCCGGGTCCGCTGAGTGGTCTGTATGGCCCACGGCACCCCTCTGCCTTGCGGCTTTTCGTTCCTTATGGCCGCCAAGCCTAGGGGCAGAAAGCTGAAGGGTTCCTTAACGGGCGTGTTTTTCGGTTCCGATCAGGCGGCGGGCAGGGCGAAGCGCGCGCTGACCAGCACATCCCCCTCCAGCGCCGCGCGCCAGGCCCGCGCCTGCCCCACGGGCGGCAGCACGGCCACGCGCGTGAACCATTCCAGCCCGCCGGTGGCGCGCTGGCGGAAAATGTCGCCCAGTGTCGCCGCAACCGTTCCACCCCGCCCCGTGCAGCACTGGCAGCCCGTTCCGTGCCCGAACGCGGTGGCGGCCCGGGCGGGCACCACGACCAACCCGGCCCACCCGGGGGGGGGAGGCATGTCGGCGCCTGTCACCAGCAGGGTGTCGGGGCGCGGGGCCAGCCCGGTCGTGGTGGTCAGGAATTCCAGGGGGATGCGCCCGTCGGCGGTCATGACATTCTCCGTTCAGCGGGTCGGGGCCGCGACGCTCCTTCCCCCCGGGCAATGATACTGGACACCGGCTGGAAGTTGGGGGAATAAAGAGTACCAGACATACCCTGGGCAAGAACAGCCGGATATACGGGCCGAAAACGCGGCCCTGCACGGTATCTTGGCCCCGCCATGAGATTTCAGGATAACAATGACCACTCGTCCCCATCTTCTTGATGCCCTTCGTGATCAGGTTCTGCTGTGTGATGGCGGCATGGGCTCACGCGTGCAGCTTCTGGATCTGGAGGTTGAACGCGATTACTGGGGGCAGGAAAACTGCACCGAGATCCTGAACCTCTCCCGCCCCGAACTGGTGCGCGAGATCCACCGTGGCTATTTCGAGGCCGGGGCGGACATGGTGGAAACCAACAGCTTTGGCGGCACGCCCATCACGCTGGGTGAGTTCGGGCTGGCCGACCGCGCGCGTGAGATCAACCGCACCGCCGCCCATCTGGCGCGCGAAGCGGCGGAAAGTTTTTCCGACGGGCGGCACCGCTACGTGGTCGGCTCCATCGGGCCGGGCACCAAGCTGCCCTCGCTGGGCAATATCGACTATGACACGCTCGAGGCGGGCCTGACCGAACAGTGCCGTGGCCTGATTGAAGGCGGCGTGGACTGCCTGCTGATCGAGACCTGCCAGGACACGCTCCAGATCAAGGCCGCCGTCAACGGCGCCAAGATCGCCCGCGCCGAGATGGGCACGGATACCCCCATTTTCGTGCAGGTCACGGTCGAGACGACCGGCACGCTGCTCGTCGGTCCCGACATCGCGGCGGCGGCCACGGTCATCAACGCGCTGGACGTGCCGCTCATGGGCCTGAACTGCGCCACCGGCCCGCAGGAAATGGCCGAGCACGTGCGCTGGCTGAGCGAGAACTGGCCCGGCCTGATCTCGGTGCAGCCCAATGCGGGCCTGCCCGAGCTGATCAACGGCAAGACCCACTACCCGCTGACGCCGGGAGAAATGGCAAGCTGGGTCGAGCGCTTCATTACCGAGGACGGGCTGAACCTGATTGGCGGCTGCTGTGGCACGTCCACCCCGCATACGCAGGCGCTGGACCAGATGCTGCGCAAGCGCGCCGAAGGCACGGGCCGCATCCGCCCCGCCCCGGTACCCCGCAGGCCGGTATGGGTTCCGGGGGTGGCCAGCCTGTATTCACAGATGCCGCTGCGGCAGGAAAACAGCTATTTCTCCATCGGGGAACGCTGCAACGCCAACGGCTCGAAAAAATGGCGGCAGTTGCAGGAAGCGGGCGACTGGGACGGCTGCGTCGCGCTGGGGCGCGAACAGGCGGCCGAAGGCTCGAACGCGCTGGATATCTGCACGGCCTTCGTCGGCCGTGACGAAATGAAGGAGATGAACGAGGTCGTGACCCGCTTCACCTCCTCGGTCAATGCGCCGCTGGTCATTGATTCCACCGAAACCCCGGTTATCGAGGCCGCGCTGAAGCGCCACGGGGGCAAGCCCATCATCAACTCCATCAATTTCGAGGATGGGGAGGCCATAGCCAATGAGCGCATGCTGCTGGCGCGCAAATTCGGGGCCGCCGTCATTGCGCTGACCATTGATGAAACGGGCATGGCCAAGACTGCGGAAGACAAGCTGCGCATCGCGACAAGGCTGGTCGAGTTCGCGTGTGAAAAGCACGGCCTGCCCCAGTCCGACCTGATGATCGACCCGCTGACGTTCACCATCGGCACCGGCACGGAAGATGACCGCAAGCTGGGGGAATGGACGCTGGAAGGCATACGCCTGATCCGCGAACGCTTCCCGGACATCCAGATCGTGCTGGGGCTGTCCAACATCTCGTTCGGGCTGAACCCGGCGGCGCGCGCGGTGCTGAACTCGGTCTTCCTGGACCACGCGGTGCGCGCGGGCATGACGGCGGCGATCGTGCATGTCTCGAAAATCCGCCCGCTGCACCTGATCGCGGCCGAGGAAGTGAAGGTGGCCGAAGACCTGATCTTCGACCGCCGGAGCGAGGGCTATGACCCGCTCCAGCGCATGCTGGAAATCTTCGCGGACCGCAAGGCGGCCGACGCGGTCAAGAAATCACGTGCCGAGACCGCGCCCGAACGCCTGAAGGACCGCATTGTCGATGGCGACCGCAAGGGGCTGGAGGCGGACCTGGCGGAAGCGATGAAGGAGATGCCGCCGCTCGACATCATCAACACCGTGCTGCTGGATGGCATGAAGGTGGTGGGCGAACTGTTTGGCGCGGGCAAGATGCAGTTGCCCTTCGTGCTCCAGTCCGCCGAGACGATGAAGACCGCCGTCGCCTGGCTTGAGCCGCACATGGAACGGACCGAGGGGCAGGCGCGTGGCACCATGGTGCTGGCCACCGTGAAGGGGGACGTGCATGACATCGGCAAGAACCTTGTCGATATCATCCTGACCAATAACGGCTACCGGGTCATCAACCTTGGCATCAAGGTGCCGGTGGCGGACATGATCGCGGCGGCGCGTGAGCACAAGGCCGACGCGATCGGCATGTCCGGGCTGCTGGTCAAGTCCACCGTCATCATGCGCGAAAACCTGGAGGAAATGCACCGTCAGGGCATCGAGGCGCCCGTCATGCTGGGGGGGGCCGCGCTGACACGCAATTATGTGGAAGAAGACTGCACGGCGGCCTATGGCGAAAGCGGGCGCGTGGCCTATGCGCGGGATGCGTTCGATGGCCTGTCGCTTATGGACAAGGTGGTGCAGGGCGAATTCGACGCCTATCTGACCGCCATCCAGTCGCGCCGCGCGGGCAAGACCCGGCGCGACAACCGGGCGCAGGATATCGAGGACGCGGCCAATCGTGGCTTCGGCCCCGTGGATGTGGCCCAGGCCCGTGCGCGCCGGGAGCGCATGACGGCTGATGAACCCGTGCTGAACCCGCCCTTCTGGGGGCCACGGATGCTGGAAGCGACACCGGAAGCGGTGCTGCCGTTCCTGAACGAACGCTCGCTGTACCAGTTCCAGTGGGGCTTCCGTAAGCAGGGCCGCTCGCTTGAGGACTTCATGGTCTGGGCACGCCAGGAACTGCGTCCGGTCCTGCGCCGCATGCTGGCGCTGTGCACGGAATATGATATCCTGCATCCCCGCGCCAGCTACGGCTACTGGAAGGCCGCGGGCGAGGGCAATGACCTCGTGCTGTTTGGCGAAGACGGCACGACGGAGGCCGCGCGCTTCACCCTGCCCCGCCAGCCGCGTGAGGATGGGGCCTGCATAGCCGACTTCGTGCGCGATATTGACGACGCCGAGCGTGATGTGATCGGGCTGCAGGTGGTGACCGTCGGGCAGGATGCATCCGACAAGGCGCGTGAGTGGTTCGAGGCGGACCGTTACAAGGACTACCTCTACCTGCATGGCCTTTCGGTCGAGATGGCGGAGGCCATGGCGGAATATACCCATAAGCGCATCCGTGCCGAAATGGGCTTTGCCGCCGAGGATGACCGCGACATGGCCAGGCTGCTCCAGCAGGGCTATCGCGGGTCGCGCTATTCGTTCGGCTATCCCGCCTGCCCCCGGCTGGAGGAACAGGAACCGATCCTGAAGCTGCTGGATGCGGAGAAAATCGGCGTTTCCCTGACCGACGGGTTCCAGCTTCACCCCGAACAGTCCACTTCGGCGCTTGTTATTTTCAACCCGCGGGCCAAGTATTTCTCGATCTGAGCGGCATCGGGCGGGGCATCATGACGGGGGGCACGCTACGCCCCCCATGGCTTGTTCCGCCCCGTCCGCCGCCAGCAGGGCCGTGTTTGCGGCCAGACATCCCTTTATGCAGGCATGACAGAAGGGTGTCTGGAACAACCTGACCAGGACGCATTTTGCGGATCATAAGAAATTTTTTGGTAAATCTTTTTTTAAAAAACTTCCGGGTGAAAATATTTGCGGAAGATATTCATGTATGTCGGTAGTTTTATGCAGAGAATGACAATCATGTTCATGTAAAACATATAGAACCGGCTTCGGAACTGGTCTGCCTCTTTTTTGACGTTTCAGTATATTATCATTATATTATAAAACCCTTTTCGATCAGTATCCAATAATCTGGCCGTATAGATATACCGTATGAACGTGCAGCCCTGTCCCGCCCCGTGTCTTGCCATTGTTGTACCCTGTTACAACGAATCAGAGATATTTCCTGTCTGCCTGACGGAACTGGGAAACTGCCTGCGCACCATGGTTGAGGGCGGCCTGATAAGCCCGGAAAGCTACCTGTTATTCGTGGATGACGGCAGCCGCGACGATACATGGGCACAGATCAATACTGCCGTTACGCGGCATGCTTATGTCCGCGGTCTCAAACTGTCCTGCAACAAGGGGCACCAGGCTGCCCTGTTAAGCGGTCTGGCCCATGCGGATGGGGCGGATATTATCGTCAGTATCGATGCCGACCTGCAGGATGACACTGCCGCCATAGAAAAAATGGTGCGCGCCTATCTGGGCGGGCATGATGTTGTTTACGGTGTCCGGTCGTGTCGGCAGGCGGATACGGCTTTCAAGCGCATAACGGCGGAAATGTTCTATCGGCTCATGACCGCGATGGGGGTCCGGCAGGTCTTCAATCATGCCGATTTCCGCCTGTTAAGCAGCCGTGCCCGGGATGCGCTGCTGGAATACCGGGAACGGAACATTTATATTCGCGGCCTGATCCCGCTTATCGGTTTTCCCTCAACGGAAGTTCATTACGACCGCAGGGAGCGTACGGCGGGAGTTTCCAAATACCCCCTTCATAAAATGATCGCGCTGGCGCTGGAGGGCATCACGTCCATGACCGTCACGCCACTCAGGCTGATCACGCTGGGTGGTTTCTGTATCAGTTTTATGTCCGTGCTGGCGATTGTCGTGGTTTTGATAAATAAAATAGCCGGAAACCCGATACAGGGATGGGCATCCGTTATCGTCGCCATTTTCTTTATTGGCGGAATCCAGATGCTGAGCCTTGGGATTATTGGAGAATATATCGGCAAAATCTATCTGGAAACCAAGCAGCGCCCCCGGTTTCATATCGAGGAGAAAGAGGGTTTCCACAGCAGAATACTCACATTGACACAAAAATATAAATAGATACTCTAAAAATTATTTATATGAGAATAAATTATGAAGTATGGTTTTGAAAAATTCAGAACATTAGTTAACAATAATAACCTGATATTTTTCATATTTATATGTTTTCTATGCTCCCTGAACTTCCTGCTGTATTATATCCTTACGCCTCCCCACACATCCGTGGCAAATAGTACATGCCAATGGGATTGTATCTGGTATCTGGATATTGCCAAACACGGGTATTCCCCCCTTCCCGTTCTTCATGATCCGCGGGAAATGGCCAAGGCCAACTGGCCTTTTTTCCCGCTTTATCCCGCATTGTCCCATATCATACAGGCCGTATTCCATATCAGTACCCTATGGGCGGAACTGGATCTCAACCTTGTGTTGTGGCCCGTGCTTATCTATCTGTGCCACAGGGAAATGACCGGGCGCGGCATTGGTGTCGATAGAACCGGCTTTGCCCTTTTCTGTGTCATATATCCATTCAATGTCTGGTACACCGCCCAGTATTCAGAGGGTGTTTTTGGCATTCTCCTAATCTCCATCCTTATCGCCCTCCAGCGTAACGCCGTTCCATGGGCAGCCTTTTTGTGTTTCCTGCTCAGTCTTTCCCGCCCTACCGGCTTTGTTGCCGCTTCACTGATCGCCGGGTGGTGGACCGGCCGACAGATGGATATGAAAAACATTTCTTCCACATGGAAAAAACTTGTCTCCCCCCTTCAGGAAAGTGCCCTGCTTCTTTCCGCTGCCGGGGCGGGTCTTTCCATCTTTGTATTCTATCTTTTACATGTAACAGGCGACGGTTTTGCATTTTCTCATGTGGAGGCAACATGGAACAGGCATTTCAGGTTCCTCCCCCTTGGTATTATTCATGATATAAAACAGAGACATAACCACAGGATTGAATTTTTCATCTTTTTTATTGGGGCATGCTATTTTTCATACCGAATGATCCGGATGAAATGGGATCTCAGCGCCCTTATCCTCCTGCCCATCATGTTCATCGCAGCGTCCACGGGTTTGCAGTCCATTGAACGCTATGCGTTTTCTAATCCGCTCATGATGGAATTCCTGGCTTTTCTCGTGCTTTCCAAACCCATGAAGACACAATCTAAAATCTTGACGATTCTGTTCATCCTGCATATCGTCGTAATCGAATTGTGGTTCCACAGGAATATTTTACTTATCTAGATGAAAAAATATACCATCATTTCAATAATATTATTTATATTCGATATATCCGCGTTCGTCTGTGCATTGCACCCGAAAGTGCCAGACGAATATCGGGATTATTACCTGAAACACACCATTAGAAAACAGGAATATATCGACAGGGCACTGAAAACAGAAAAACTTTATCCCCCCAGACCGATATGCCCTGTCGGAACATGCTGATGAAATAATGGCCGGGAATCCATAATGCGGCTGCACTTCGCGTGGATCCGCACCTGTCGGTTTTAACATGACCGACCGCGTAAATTCCTGTCGTCAAGCTGGCGCGAAAATCGTAGAATACCCGCATGATCAGATTTGATAATGTCACCAAAGTCTATCATGCCCGTGGTATCAACAAATGCGTGCTGGATCATCAGTCCTTTACAATCGAGCGGGGCCAGGCGATTGGCGTGGTGGGCGTGAACGGCGCGGGGAAATCAACCCTGACCCGTATGATCGCAGGCATTGAATATCCGACCAGCGGCACGATCACCCGGGAAATGTCCGTCTCATGGCCATTGGGGTTTGGTGGCGCGTTTCAGGGCAGCCTGACCGGATCGGACAACACGCGGTTCATCGCGCGCATCTACGGTCGGCCTATTGATGAAATGCTTTATTATGTCAACGACTTTGCACGTCTGGGCCATTATTTCCATGTCCCGATAAAGACATATTCCTCAGGTATGTTGTCACGTCTGGCCTTTGCGGTTTCGCTTGCCATCAAATTCGACTGTTATCTGGTGGATGAGGTCACGGCCGTAGGCGATCAGTCCTTCCGGACGCAGTGCCGTGACGCCCTGCTTGAGCGTCGCCAGCACGGCAGTCTTGTCATGGTTTCGCATGACCCTAATACGCTGCGTGACTACTGTGATACAGGCGCCATTTTACGTGATGGTCACCTGACGTTTTATGACACGGTGGAAGAGGCCATTGCCGCATCGCAGGTTCTTTACCAATAGTTCCCTCCTAAAAAGCATGAACACAACTTTTTAATCCTGTTCAAAAGTAAATCCGGCACCGGGATGTAACGCGTCCTTATGTAGGCCAATTATATCTTTGGTTTATCTGTTGCCCTTGGTTCGGTTCCAGTTGATCATCTGGGGCCCGCATAGTAAACCTGAAGGGGGTTATCCGTCTGGATATCCTGCTTTCAACTTGATGCCCCCGCAACAGTCAGAAGAAACCATTTTACCAGAATGTCAGCCCAGATCCCTGCCCTGTCGATGCTTTGCCGTGTTCTTTCCAGTTGCGGGAAAACTGTTGTCACATCCGGGCAGGAAAAAGATTCGGCCGGCAGGCCGTCGGCCTGCGCAGGCCGGTGGGCCATGATTCTGGGATTGCCCCTTCTTGTACTGCAGGCAGGGTGCAACACGCTTCCCAGCAGCGGTCCGGTGCAGTCCCAGATTACCGACCAGCAGAAGAACCCCAAAAAGAATACGGTGGGTTTCCGCATTATTCCGATAACGCCCGAGCTGGTTACTTTACTGCACCAGGAGCAGCCACCCACGCTGGCGTCCCTCGAATCAACCCCTTCCACTCCCAGCCAGAATGACCAGATCGGCCCTGGAGATGACCTGCAGATCTCCATCTATGAAGTGGGGAACGGTCTTTTCAACGGCGGCAATGAGTCGCACAGCACCAGTTCTTCGCAGGATCTGACCACATCAACCGGGATCGGGGGGGCACCGACATCGGGCGCCATGGCCACGGCCCTGCCGCCGGTGGAGGTCAATGCCGCCGGAAATATCGTGCTGCCCTATATTGGCCAGTTCCATGTTTCCGGCCTGACAACCACCCAGATCGCAGACCGCATCCGTGCGGGAATGACGAAAATTTCCCGTGCGCCGCAGGTCGTTGTCCGCACCACGAGCGACCAGACCAATTCCGTCATCATCTATGGGGAAGTCACACGTTCGGGCCGTGTGCCGCTGACCCCCAACAAGGAAAGGGTTCTGGATATCGTCGCGCTGTCCGGTGGGGCGACCCACCCGGCCGAGGACACCCTGGTACAGTTGACCCGCAATGACAGGATCGTACAGGCACCCCTGAAAATTGTGGAAGATACGCCCGAACAGAATATCCTGCTTCAGTCAGGCGACAGGGTGCAGCTTTTGTACATGCCACGTAATTTTACCGTATTCGGGGCAAGCGACAAAATATCGGAAGTCCCCTTTTCCACACCCGACCTGAGCCTTGCGGAAGGTCTGGCCCGTGTGGGGGGGCCATCGGACAGCCGTGCCGACCCGAATGCCGTTTATCTGTTCCGGTTTGAAGACCGGAACATTGCCCAGAAACTGAATGTTCCGGTGGATGCGGGACAGGCCACCGTACCTGTCGTCTATCAGTTGGACATGATGAACCCTGCGAATTTTTTCCTGGCGCAGGATTTCCCAATGCGGAACAGTGACCTGATCTACATTGCCAACGCAAAAATAAATAACTTCAATAAATTCTTCAATCTTCTGAGCACCATCGTAAGCCCGGGCATCACCGCGGCGTACATGGCCAGATAACGGTCCCGGCCCGGTTCAGGACGGGTAGATCATTAACTGGCCGTTTTTATTGTTTTTCCAAAATGACGCGCGGGACAGACACAGATTCCGCCCGCTATGGCCGCCCGTGCCGGGCCGCGATGGTACCGGCAAACGCAATGCCCTTCGCCACCTGGCCAGGCCAGTCCGCAAAGCCCAGCGCCGCGATTTCGGCCTGATCGAGCCTGCGCGGCCGTGCCTGTGGCATATGCGCCAATATGGCGGACCGCCACCCCGGACCATCCACAGGTTCCAGATAGGTTACGGCCTGACCCGCGATTTCCCGGAAAACGGGCAGGTCACTGCAGATACACGGCACGCCAAGGCTGAGGGATTCAGCCAAGGGCAGACCGAACCCTTCCGCGAACGAAGGAAAAAGCAGCCCCTGCGCATGCTGCAACAGGGTTACGACCTGAAGATCCGACAGGTCATTATGTTCAATGACATGCCCACGCAACGCAGGGCAGCGGTCGAGCATGTCGAGAACATTTTCATTTTCCCAGCCCCGTCGCCCCACAAGTATGAGCTGCGGCGCGGCGTCACCCATTTCATGCACGAGATCACGCCAGATATTGAGCAACAGGAGATGGTTCTTACGGGGCTCTATGGTGCCCAGGGACACGAAATAGGGGCGCTCCCGTCGCGCGGGCGCGGTATTGGCGGCTGGCTGTAGCGCATGCAGGTGCAGGCCATGGGGTATGACCGTAACCGTTATGTTGCGTCCCGAACGGGCAATGAACGGCGCAAGGGAGTCCGCCACGACTTTTGAGGGTACGATCACGCCATCCGCCAGCGCGGTGACCGTGGCAATGCGGCGCAGATGCCGCGCCGGTTCGGCCGGCCGCGCATATTCGGGAAATTCCAACGGGATCAGATCATGGATCATGGGCACGAATACCGCCCCATGGCGACGTATGAACCGGGCTATGGCGTCAGGACGGTTCAGATGGTGATGCGACAGCAGCAGATAGACGCCACCCGACGGGAGCGTGCGACGCGACATGAGGGTGCGGGTGAATACCAGGCGTCTGGCGTTCCATGTCGCCTTATGGGGGCATGTCTCCCTTCCATCCCACAGGGCCGCGGTCTGTTCGATGAAGGTGATGACCTCGTCATGCTCCAGCACACCGATATGACCGAACGGATGCATCGCGACAAATGTCGTGCGCTCCGCCGCATGATCCAGCAGGTACTGGACATATTCCATTTCCACCCGGTCGATACCCGTGGGAACCGGATTGCCTGCCCGTGAAAGCAGGCGCGAGATATCCATGAACATGGGCGGAGAACACAAGGGCACGATATGTCAGACCTTATCGTGCGTAACAACGCTTGACTGCACGATATAGGAGGCCGGTTTTGTCGGCACACGCACGGTTGGCAGCGCCTGGCCCCTGTCCGGCGCCTTCGCCACCGGAATGATCCGTTCCGGGACCGTGATTTTACTCAGCCGCCTGAGAACCCCCGCCACAAGCTGGTTCTGCCCCTCTTCGGAAAAGAACCCCCCCGCGATCAGGCAACGGTCGATCAGGACACGGCGGAAGGCATCGTATGTCGCCCTGTCGGGCGGTGTCGGGTTCACCCAGAAGGTGTCCAGATCGACCTGATCGGTAATCTGGGGAATGTTATAGACCGCCTCGCCCAACGCCAGGACCGGTATGCCCGATGCCAGCGCCAGCGTGCCCGTGGTGCTGTTGATGGTGACCACGCCCCGCGCTTTCTGCACCAGCAGGGCAATATCGCCCGTTTCAATGTAGTAGACACGCTGGTCCACCCCATATTCGCGTGCGATGTCCCCGACCAGCCCGCGCCAGTCCCGCAGCCCGTTATCCAGCGGATGTTCCTTGATCAACAGGACGGTCCCGGCAGGCGCATGACCGGCAAAGGACCGGATCACATGCCGGATGGCGGGTTCCATGCCCGCGAAATTGGAATGCAGGCGTACCTGCGCATCCGCATCCAGTTGCAGCGGGAATATCATGTACGGCCGCGCGCTGTCGGCAATGGTTTCCATGACGGCCTGCGTCCGGCTTTCCGCCGTCTTGCGGTTACGCAGGCGTTTCAGCCAGCCAATACCTTCCGCCCATGGATGCCAGGGGCGATAGTCCTTCCATTTGCAGAAGTACCAGCGGCTCAGGATATCCGCCGCGTTATAGGCGACCGCTTCCAGCGCCCTGCGCCGGAAGGATGAGGGAACCGGCCGGTGCTCGGGCACGGGCGGCAGGCGGGCGGCTTCCTCCCGGTACCATTCAGGGTCCCGGGGGAGTGTCGAATGGCCGTTAACACCCCCGATTTCCAGTGTCACCCAGTCGGGGCGGATGTAACCTTCCTCAAATACATGTACGGGAATGTGCCGGTGGCCGCACAGGGCGATGGCCGCGCGGTGCATGGGCCGACAATCACCAAACAGCATGACATCGGTAATATCGTGCCGCTCGATCACATCAGCCAGGAAGGCGGGCCAATGTTCGCCATCCCCCGTGTAATCGATCCCGTTCGGCAGACGCCAGAAAAGCTGGTCGCCACCATTGAAGTTGATCTTGTAGACTTCATATCCCGCCTTGCGCAGGCCCTTGCCGACCCGGCGGAAGAATGGTCCCATCAGGCCCTGAAGCAGGAGAAACCGCCTGGTGGCGGGCTGTGGCCTGGTGCGAGGATCGTGCATCAGGGTCTAGCCTTTCTTCACGTCTTTGACGCCACGCGTTCCCGCGCGGCCAAGCCAGCATCTGGCGCGACCCTGCATTTCGCGAACCCTCATTAAAAAAGTGGGACGCCACAACCGTATATCTTGAATTCTGTCAATCAGCATTTCAGGTTCACATGGCAGTCGGGTAACAGGATCAATATAGGACGGATAGAGGAGGAGCGTGCCCGCCACAAGTTCCTCCAGTGCAAGGCTGCGATAGCGCCGTGAACGGGGCACCGGGCCGAAATCCGTGGTCAGGCCCCACCCGGCATAAAATGGCGCGCCATAGGTCACGACACGCAGGCCACGAAGCAGCGCCTCGAATCCCGTAAGGGATGTCAGGGTATGGACTTCATCCACCCGCGACAGAAGGGTGGAGATTGCTCCCCCCCGGCTGATCTGATCCACGTATTCCCCCACTTCCGACTCATCCAGCGCCCCGGCGCGATGGCCCGCATCGACATCAGGATGGGGACGGTAGATTATGAATGCGTCGATATTTTGGGATCGCACCGCACGCAGCAGGTCGAGGTTGCTGGCAATGCGCCCACCCCCCAACCGGACGGACATGTCGTCGCTGACCTGTCCGGGCACCAGAATGACACGCTGGCCGGGCATCCGGCCCGGCAGGCCCACAGGGGCGTCCCCGCCCGTATCCACGCCGTATTTGGAAATGCCACCGGCGACAATGCGCGCGATCAGTGCGCGCGCACGCCCGCGCAGTTCCGCGTCAAAGGAATGGGTGGCCAGAATATGTTCCAGGTCGCTGGGACGGGAGGGGTCGTAATAGATGCCCCTACGGTCCAGAAAGATCGAGCACGGCACCTGCAGCCCGCTGCCCAGGCCCACGGAACGGATGAACCCGTCTTCCACGCGCCAGATTTCAAGTCCCGCCTGGCATGCCATTTCCTCAAGTCCCTGCGGCATGCGTGTTGCCCATACGGCCACCCCCCGTGCATGGGCCCCGCCCATGCGTGACGCCAACCGCCAAAGGGCCGCCGGACGACGGATAAACGGGGGATACCCCGGCGCGGTTGCAAACAGTTCCGCAATACGGCGGCGTTTCCACAGCGACATACCGGCGCATGCGGCAATCCGCCGGTTGGACAGGATGGTCCGCCGCCACAGATCAAGAACCGCAATGGCGTCGCGACACCCCATTGCCCCGCGCGTATAGGGGTTGATGTAGTCGGTACCTGCAACCAGCCTGCGGCTGGCATCGGCCCGGGTCCACGGCAGGGGGGGATGATCCGACCCATCATGCCGCATGACCGCAAGGCCCCGCAGCGCCCCCAGATCAGCCAGATCCGACAGGCCCGTACCATAAATCCGCGCCGCGCCATCCAGCAGCGTATGCGGATCGGTGCGCGCGGACACCACCGCCACGCCCCGCCGCCGCGCCATGCCGACAGCACAGCCATGCGGGTGCGGCGCGACCAGCACGATCTCGGCTGCCGCATGATGCCGCAGCACCCATGACAGCAGTTTCCCCAGCGCCTTCTGCCCGCCGCCCGCGTGTCTCCCGCCATCACATACCACTACCGGGCGCGTCAGGGGCGCCGGGGGATGCCAGAAAGCCCCGCCGATACGCTTTTTGACAACCAGATCGGCAATTTCCAACCAGTCCGGGTCAGGCCGTGCCGGATCGGTTATCGTGTCATCGGCGCGGATGGTGGAGAGGGCGGGCATCCGCTCCCGTATCGGGGGAGATCTTAATAAGGGAAGTCCATCGGCAGTTCTCAATAATTTCGTTCCATCCGGCGCGTCTGCCTGCCTTCCGACCTGCCGGCACGACTGTTCCGTGATCATGTCGTCCGGGTAAAATCCGTTTTATTATATGTTCGTCATGAACGAAAAGAGAAGGGTGCGCCCCCTGCTTTTTTTTGCATGGGGTGCAGGACGACCCGGCAGCCCTGAACGTGAAAATACAGCATCAACGCCACTGTTAAGGGGCTGTTTGAAAGCCCCCAGAGGAGAGCGCGGCAGGTAATACCGATAAGAATTTGTGGCAATATATTGCGAACTACTGCACATAATTGAATTTGCTTAATGATGGCTTAACAGCCCTGAAGAAATATCCCGCCCCCTCCCACAACCCTGCCCTGCCTTTCCTGTTGGTTCCCCACGGGCGCCCGTTGCGGGAGACTCCGGAAAATGCCCGTTTTGAACAACAGCAGAATTGCGAGAAAAAAAATCCCATGAAAATAGCCCAGTGGATGCAGCAGTCAGGCGTGGCCTTTGGAACCAGCGGCGCGCGCGGCCTTGTCAGCGCAATGAAGGATTCGGTCTGCTTCGCCTATACGGTGGGCTATCTCAAACATCTCGCGCAGCTTGGGGAATTCGCCCCCGGCACGCAGGTCGCCATAGCGGGCGACCTGCGCCCCAGTACGCCGCGCATCATCCGCGCCTGCGTGGCCGCCATCCGGTATATGAAGGGGGAGCCGGTTTTTTGTGGTTTCGTTCCCACGCCCGCGCTCTGCCTGCATGCTTTCTCGCGCGGGATCCCCTCGCTCATGGTGACGGGCAGCCATATCCCGGCGGACCGCAACGGCATCAAATTCAACCGCGCGCACGGCGAATTCCTCAAATCCGATGAAGCCGCGATGCGCGAATGCGATGTCACCCTCCCCGATGGGTGCTTCGACGCCACGGGTACGCTCGTGATCCCGGTGGCGTTGCCCGATGTCACGGATGTCGGTTCCGCCTTCGTGGCGCGGTACCGCGATTTCTTTGGCCCCGACGCCCTGTCGGGCCTGACGCTGGGCGTCTACCAGCATTCCGCCGTGGGGCGGGACGTGCTGGTTGAAATCATCGAGGCGCTGGGCGGCAGGGCCGTGCCGCTGGGCCGGACGGACAGTTTCACGCCCGTCGATACCGAAGCCGTGCGGCCTGAAGACACGGCCCTTGCCCGCGAATGGGCCGCCGATGGCACGCTGGACGCCATCGTGACAACCGATGGGGATTCCGACCGCCCGCTTCTGGCCGACCGGGCCGGGAACTGGCTGCGCGGGGACGTGCTGGGCATCCTTGCCGCCCGTGCGCTGGGCGCTGCCGCCGTCACCACGCCGGTCAGCAGCAACACGGCGCTGGAACAGGCCGGGTTCGCGAAAACCGTCCACCGCACCCGCATCGGCTCCCCCTTCGTCGTGGCCGCCATGACGGAGGCCGCACAGGCGGGGGACGTGCCCTCGGTCGGTTTCGAGGCCAATGGCGGCTTCCTTCTGGCCAGCGACGTGGAACGCGACGGGCGCACGCTGGCCGCCCTGCCGACACGCGATTCCGTCCTGCCCATGATCTGCGCGCTTGTGGCCGCGCGCGCGGGGGGCGGGGATCTGGAAGCACTCGTCAACACCCTGCCCCGGCGCTTTACGTTGAGCGACCGTCTGGTCGAAATGCCGACCGCGCAAAGTCAGGCGCAGATTGCCCAACTGGCCGAAAACCCGACGCAGGGCGCGGCCGCGCTGGGCTTTACCCAAGCCTGCGGCGCGCTTTCGCATGTGGATCGGACCGATGGCCTGCGCATGACCTTCGATCAGGGAGAGATCATCCATCTCCGTCCCTCGGGCAATGCGCCGGAACTGCGGGTCTATGTCGAGGCCGACAGCCCACGGCGTGCGGAGGAACTGCTGAAAACAGGCATGAACGCCGTCAGCGCCTGGCGCAACGCCCTGGTCTAGCCCCCTGCCCCGCGCGCATACGGCGCTCGACCCATTTTACGCGGCGGAATATGGTGCCGACATGGGATTTGCGTCAGACTTCGGGTTATCCATCGCCGTTTTCATGGGGGCGTTCTGCATAACGTTTTTCATGGAACACCTGACCCGCCCGGTGGGGCGCGGCCTGTGGTCCCGCCCCCGGCTGGTTCTGCATGGTCTGGTCATGGGGGGGCTGTTCGGCTGGTGCGTGCTGATCTCGGGTTCGGTATGGCTGTCCGCCTGCGTGATGGTGCTGGGTGTGCTGGTCGGGGTCATCGCCTCCAACATCAAGTTCTCCCTGCTTGGCGAACCGCTGCTGTTCAGTGATGTCGTGGTGGCGCGGAGCTTTTTACGAAATCCGAAATTCTACCTGTTTTCCGTTCCCCTGCCCGCGCGCGTGGCGGTGGTGGCCATTGTGCTGCTGCTTCCGGCGCTGTTCATCCATGTTGCGTGTCAGGGCCTGCATGCGGGCATGCGGCTGTCTGGCGCGCTCATGGCCATGGGGTCATTCATCGGCCTGCGCATGATACCCCGCACCCGCTGGGCGCCCGTGCCCGACGCCCAAGCGGACATCACCCGTCTGGGCCTGGTCGGTTCGCTCCATCTCTACTGGCACCGCTGGCAGGCGGAACCGGACGGCAGGCCACCGCCCCCCATCAGCCCGTCAACCCGGCCCCGGCGCGACATTGTGGTGGTGGTGCAGTGCGAATCCTTTGCCGACCCACGCAGGCTGGGTTTGGGACGCGATGTTGCAATCCCGCCCATGCCCGGTCTGGATCAGGCGCGTCAGCTCGCCTCCGCCTGGGGGACGCTGGAGGTCAGCGGCTTTGGCGCTTACACGATGCGGACCGAATACGGCGTCCTGTTCGGACGCGGCGAGGCGGATCTCGGCTTTCGTTATTTCGATCCGTTCCTGACCGCCGGGCGGGAAAGGGACTTCGCCCTGCCCTACCGGCTGGGCCACGCGGGGTATGAGACGGTTTTCATGCACCCCCATAACCTGGGCTTCTACAGTCGTGACCACCTCATGCCCGCCATCGGGTTCCACGAACTCGTGGGGGGGGCGGCCTTTGCGCATGCCGCCTCCCTTTCCATGCCCTATACGCCCGATTGCGATGTGGCCGATGCGGTCCTGCAACGGGTCGATAAAGCCACGCAGCCATTATTCCTGTATGTCGTGACGATGGAAAACCACGGCCCCTGGCCGAAAGGCGAAGGCGGGGGCCTTGCCCATTACCTGCGGCATCTGGAAGGAAGCGACCGCATGCTGGACCGGCTGGCAAAGGGGCTGGAAGCAACGGGACGGACCGCGACACTGGTATTTTTTGGCGACCATCGCCCCTCCATCCCCGGATCGGTCGAACCGGGAAAAGAACGTGATACGCCCTTTGTCGTGATTGATTTTCCCGTGGCGCGCGCCAGCCACGCGGCAGCGGCGCAGGCCCTGTCTCCCGCCGAACTGCATGGCGTGATCGAACGGCATGCCCTGGAAACGGGTTAGGCCTGTTTTTTTTGGGGAAGAAGAAACCATCAGAATCTTTCATGTCCCGAAACCCCCAGGGAGCGGTAAAAATCCACGAACCGCCGCCCCTGCCGGGGGGCCGAAAAGAAATCGGCCCTTTCATACCCATCCGCGATCAGCCGTGCCCGGAGCGGGTCATTGGGGTCATCACTGTCCAGGGCCGCCATGCCACGGGCGATATCGGCGGTGTCGGTCGGGTCAACCAGCAGCGCGGCCCCTCCGGCGATTTCCTCGGTCGCTCCGCTACGGGAGGTAAGGACGGGGGTGCCAAGCGCCATGGCCTCCACGATCGGCAGGCCGAACCCTTCGGCCAGCGAGGGCAGCAGCAGCGCATGCGCGTCATGGATCGCACGCAGGAGCGACAGCCGTTCACACCACTGCACCCGGCGTACCGGCGCCCCGCCCATGGTGGTGCAGCGCGGCCGGTCATCCCCATCCGGCCCGATGATGACCAGTGCGCGGCGCGTGCCGCACTGCGCATGGGCGGCGATCAGGCGTTCAATGTTCTTGCGCGCCTCAACCCGGCCCACGACAACGAAGCAGCCCGGCTCGGCCACAGGAGCGGCCTGCCGGATGGCGGGCAGGACCGGGGCCGGGATATCGACAAGCTGGTAGAGATTGACCACCCGTTCGGCGGGAAGGGAGAAATGGGCCAGTATCTCCTGCCGCGTGGTTTCGGATACGGTCGCCACGATATCCATGGTCGCGAACAGGGTATTCAGGGTGGCGCGGAAACGGCGGCTGTCAATGCCGGTCAGGCCCGGGCTGGTCAGGGGGATCAGGTCATGAACCGTGGTGATGTTCAGCGCGCCCTCCAGCCGTAACGGCAGCGGGGACGTCCAGTGCATGACGGTTGGCGGTACAGCCGCACGGAGCGCCATCTGCCTGCCCCATGTGGCGTTACGGACATGCGCGATGCGGTACATATCCGCGCAGAAGGGGGGAAAAACATCTTCCATCCGCATTTCAGGCCGCAGGGCATGGGCGAAACGGGCCAGTTTGCGGATCATCCCGCCCACGGGCGGGGAGGGCTGGCCGGGCGCATGGTCCAGCAGGCACGCAGCCCCGATCCCACCCGCGTTCAGGCTGTCCAGCAGGCCCTGCGCATAGGTTGCTATGCCGGTGCCGCCCCGCCTGCCGATATTGCGACCATCAACCCAGACGGGCACGGAAGGGGACCGGGCGGACACACAGGATGACATTCCACCATTATCCATCGGAAATCTGGCAAATGAAAGAGAATGCGTCTATGGTGGAAATACGTGTAGTGTTCGGCCTTTCCATTAACAGGGTTTTTATTTTTCATGGCAACTTTTCCCCTTCTGTAGCTATAGAGGCGGAAAAGTGGTCTTCAGACAGGGCACAATGTCAGCAGGGGATGTTTCATGATATTGGCTCGGTCTTATTAAGGCCATGAATTGTGGAACAGGTTTAATACAGTCAAAAAATAATGCCCGTAGGAAATGGGAATATGGCGCATCAGCATAAATCGCATGATGAAGTTCCCGTCCGGCTGTTCCAGAACGCGCTTCTTGAACGACTGACGCAGGTTTCCTTCCAGACCTTTTTACTGGTCTGGATGGTCGTGCTGGCTGTCGTCCTTGCCGTGGACGCCGGGGCCAGCCGGTCGTTCGAAAGTTTCGTGCTGAACACGGCGGGCGGCCTGGCAAGCTGGTTCGTGGTGGAATATCTGATCCACCGCTTCGTTTTCCATCTCCGCCTCGATTCGGACATGGGCAGGAAGCTGATCTTCCTTCTGCACGGCAACCATCACCTCCAGCCCAACCATCCGCTGCGCAACCTCATGCCACTGAGCGTATCCATTCCACTGGCGGCAGGGGTGTGGGGCCTTGCCGTCCTGTGCGCCGGCAGGGCCACGGGGGGCAGCATCGCGGGCGGGTTCATTCTGGGCTATGTCTGTTATGACATCGTGCATTATGCCTGCCATCAGCTCCCCATGCGGGTTTCGGTGCTACGCGCCATAAAAAAGCATCACATCCAGCATCATTGCGTGGAACCGGAAGCAAATTTTGCCATTACCGCCATTTTCCTCGATCGGCTGTTTGGTACCAAGCTGCACCGGGGGCCCTGATCCCGCCGCATCGGGACTTGTTGACCGGCGGGGGGAATAATGTCCATCATCGTGTCATGTCACCTTCCCGTCACACACCGTCCGACCAGCCGGGTGCGACCCATGTGCTCGGCCGGTTGCATGACCGGCTGCGCCGCCCCCGCAACCGCGCGACGCCAGACCAGGCGACCAGCCGCCAGGCCGGGCGGGCGTTCGCCTGTGCCGCCGAAAAATGTGTGATGGACCTCATGACCGGGGACCGCCCCGATCTTGTCCGCCATAGCGCCGACGTGCTGACCCACCTGCTGGAAATCTGGGCGGCCCATGATCTCAATGCGGAAGATGTGTGGATCGAACTCGACCGGCGCACCCGCATGGGCAACCTGCTCCTTGCCCTCAACATGGCCGAACGCGGGTCCATCCCGCCGGGCGCGCGCAGGCGGCCATGGAAAATCCGCACCACCAAACTGCCCTGAAACCGGGCGTATGGTTACATGAAATGGCTGGAATCCATTTTTTGGCCTATGCGCTGGGGCAGGCGGGTGGCATAAGCTGGCCGCTGACGGAACAGCAGGGAATATCGCGACAGATGACCGGGTCCATGCCCGTTGCAGGCCGGCCGGCATTCACCCTGTCCGGCATGCATGAACTGGATTGACATCATAGCCGCCGCTATTGTCGGCCTGTCGGCAATAGTGGGCGCGGTGCGTGGTTTCTCGCGCGAGGTGCTGGGGCTGGCCGCCTGGGTCATGGCCACGGTGCTGGCCGTGGCGTGGTATGGCGTGCTGGTGCCCTATGCCAGCCAGTGGATCAGCAACCATACGCTGGCCGCGATGGCGTCCTTCGCCGTGCTGTTTCTCTTCCTTCTTGTCATTTTCACCACCACTGCCCATCTCTCGGGGCGGGCGGTGCAGGGGTCCATCCTGTCCGGACTCGATAGCGTGCTGGGCCTGCTGTTCGGGCTGGCGCGCGGCTATATCTGCCTTGTCATCCTGTATGGGGGCATAACCGCCCTCATGCCCCGGACCGAATGGCCCGAAGTGATGCGCACCAGCCGGATTGTCCCCCTTATCGGCCGCAGCATGACGTATCTGCGGGCCTTTACGCCCGATAACTTCCCCGCGCATCTTGCGCAACCCGCCGGGACGCGGCATGACGCGCCCATCTGAACCTTTCGTCGGTACCCGCCGCCCCCGTCCGTCAAGGAAAGATCGCTGACCATGTCCCGTCCCTGCTTCCATGCTGTTTCCGGTAACCCGACCACGCAGCCCGAACGCGACGACATCGCCGCGCAGTGGCGTCATGATGATGACAAGCCGCATGAGGAATGTGGCGTCTTTGGCGTATGGAACACCAAGGACGCCGCCGCGCTGACGGCGCTCGGCCTGCATGCGCTCCAGCATCGCGGGCAGGAAGCCACCGGCATCGTGTCCTACGATGGGGAACGCTTCCATACCCACAAGGGTCTCGGGCTGGTGGGCGACGTGTTTGGCGATTCCCGCGTCATGGCCACGCTGCCGGGCCACTGTGCGGTGGGGCATAACCGGTACGCCACCACGGGTGCGACGCTGATCCGTAACGTGCAGCCGCTTTTTGCCGATTTTGAGTTCGGTGGCCTTGCCGTCGCCCATAACGGCAACCTGACCAATGCCGAGACCCTGCGCAAGGCGCTGGTGCGGCGGGGCTGTATCTTCCAGTCCACCACGGATAGCGAGGTGTTCATCCACCTCATCGCCATATCGCTTTACGCCAATGTGGTGGACCGGCTGATCGACGCGCTCAAGCAGGTGCTCGGCGCGTATTCGCTCATCGCCATGTCGCGTGACGCGCTGATCGGCGTGCGTGACCCGCTGGGCGTGCGCCCGCTGATCCTTGGCCAGATCCGTGAGGAAGACGGCACGACGGGCGCATGGGTGCTGGCCAGCGAGACCTGCGCGCTGGACATCGTGGGGGCCGAGTTCGTGCGCGATGTCGAACCCGGTGAGATCGTGATCATCAATGACGAAGGGATCCGCTCCGTCCACCCCTTCGCCACCACGCAGTCGCGCTTCTGCGTGTTCGAATACATCTATTTCGCCCGGCCCGATTCCGTCATGGATGGCAAGGCCGTGTATGACACCCGCAAGCAGATCGGCGTGGAGCTGGCGCGCGAAAGCGCCGTGGACGCCGATGTGATCGTACCCGTGCCGGATTCGGGCGTGCCCTCCGCCATGGGGTTCGCCGCGGAAAGCGGGATACCGTTTGAACTGGGTATCATCCGCAATCATTATGTCGGCCGCACCTTTATCGAGCCGACCGACCAGATCCGCAATCTGGGCGTCAAGCTGAAGCATTCCACCAACCGCCCGGTGCTGGATGGCAAGCGCGTCGTGCTGGTCGATGATTCGATCGTGCGCGGCACCACCTCGCGCAAGATCGTGGACATGGTGCGCGCGGCGGGGGCGAAGGAAGTGCATATGCGCATTTCCTCTCCGCCCACCACCCATTCGTGCTTCTACGGCATCGACACGCCCGAGCGCAGCCAGCTTCTCGCCGCCCAGCACAGCCTTGATGAAATGGCCAAGCTGATTGGCGTGGACACCCTTGCCTTCATCTCGTTCGACGGGCTGTACCGCGCGCTGGGCTACAAGGACCGCCAGGCGGCGTGCAACCGCTACTGCGATGCCTGCTTCACCGGCGACTACCCGATTGAACTGGTGGATTACGAAGCCGAGCATCACCCCGAACCTGCATGAACGACTCCCCCACCCGCCCCGACCTGCACGGGCGCGTCGCCCTTGTCACCGGGGCCAGTCGCGGCATCGGGCAGGCCGTGGCCGTGGCGCTGGCGCGCGCGGGGGCGCGCTGCATCATGGTGGCGCGCACGACAGGCGGGCTGGAGCGGACCGATGACCTGATCCGCCAGCATACCGGACAGGGTGCCATCCTGCTGCCGCTGGACCTGACGGATGGCGACCGGCTGGACACGCTCGGCCCATCCGTGGCGGCGGGCGAAGGGGGGCTGGACATACTGGTCCACTGCGCAGGGGAACTGGGCGTGCTTTCCCCCCTGCCCCATATCCGGCCACAGGATCTGGCCGCCGCCATGCAGGCCGGCCCCCTGACCACATGGCGGCTGATCCGCACGCTTGGCCCGCTGCTTGAGCGCGCGCGCGCCGGGCGCGCGGTCTTCCTGACCGACCGCCACGCCCATGCGCCCGCGCCATTCTGGGGCATGGTGGCCGCCACCCGCGCGGCGCAGGACGCCCTGGTACGGACATGGGTGCGTGAACTGTCGCAGGACAGTCCGCTACGGATCAACCTGTTTGAACCCGGCATGGTCGCGACCCGCCTGCGCAGGCTGGCCATGCCCGCGCTGGATATGGCCAGCCTGTCCCGGCCCGAAGCCATTGCGCCGCAGATCATCCGCCTGTGCCTGCCCGGCCCCCAGCCACAGGGGGCTTACGTGCAGGCGGACACCATGCAGGAGATACAGGCATGAGCAAGGCCACCCCCGCCACCACGGCGCTGGAAAAGGCGGGTATTGCGTTCACGGTCGTGGAATATGAATACGACCCCACAGCCGGACAGACCGGGAATCACGCCGCCGCCGCCATAGGCGAGGAACCGGAGCGGGTCTTCAAGACGCTCATGGTCATGGTGGATGGACGCCCCGCCTGCGTGGTGGTGCCGGTGGCCGCCACACTCAGCATGAAAAAGGTCGCGGCGGCCTTTGGCGGCAAATCGGCCGAGATGATGCAGCCCACGGCCGCGGAGCGCAGCACGGGCTTCCGCGTGGGCGGGATCAGCCCCTTCGGCCAGCGCCGCCGCGTGCGCACGGCCCTTGCGGCCGAGGCGCTTGCGCAGCCCTTCGTCGTCATAAACGGGGGAAAGCGTGGTTATCTGGTCCGCCTGTCCGCTACTGACGCCATTGCGGCGACCGGGGCGATCACGGCGGACCTGCTGGCCTGACCCCGCCCCCGCGACACCATGATCGCGGGGCAGGCAGGCTATTGAAAAATTTTATTATTTTTTACAGTGAGTTATTTTAAAATAGCGTCTTATTCGCCGCCATTGTTATCGGCGGGCGGCTGGAAGGGCATGACGGGGTATTTGCCGCTCTTGGCAATGTCCTCGGGGTCTTCGGTCGGGCCGGGCAGATAGACCGTGGGCAGCGCCTGGTTGAGGTAGGTCACGACCTGATCGCTGATATCAAGGCTGTTATCATGCAGCGCGGCGGTTCCGGCCTGCAGCACCATGGTCATGCCACGGGCGGCGGCAATGGCGCTGACGATCTGCTGCATCTCGCGCTGGACCTGATTGAGCGCGACCTGCGCGTCTTCTTCCAGGATTCGGTTGCGGTTGCCGAACTTGGTGCGGTCGGCCATCACGCGCTTCTGCAGGTCCTGCTGCTGTTCGGGCGTGGGGGCCTTGCCCGCCTTGATGATGGACTGGCGCAGCGCCTGAAGCTGCCCGTCCTCGGCGCGGACATCGCGCACCAGCGCCTCACGCCGGGCGCCGAGTTCGGTCTGGAGCTTCTGCACGGCAAGGGACTGCGCCATGATCTGCTGCGTATTGAAAATACCGATAACAGGCGCCGCGGGGCGCGACCCGGCGGGCAGCGGCTTGAATTCGGGCACCGGCGGCATGGGCAGGATGGGGCTCTGCTGCTGCCCGCCCGCGTCCTGCGCCATGGCGAGGGCCGGGGTCAGGGCCAGCGCCAACCCACAAAGCGCGCCGCGCAGTCGCGCGTGTCCGGTCCGGGCCATAATGCTGCTGCGCATACCTGTCATCATCCGATCCATTATTGTTCTACTACCGTCGTTTCTTGCGTAGCGGATCGTATGGGGAAAGAACATACCCGTACAGGTAAAAAAACACGTTCGCGGCAAAATGGGCGCGGCGGTTATGCTACAGCCGCCAGATCAGCGGTGTATGCGACAGGAAAATAAGGCACAGCCCGCCGAAGAACAGCACGCGGAACCCCCGGTTCGCCCCGGTTTCCAGAAATTCGTCGCGCGTCACGATCTGCATGAAGGAATCGGATATGCGGCCGCGCGCGCCCGCGGGCAGGCCCGCTATCCGCGCGCGCCATTCATTGCGGTGGCGGGCCTGTTCGGCATGGGAAATATTGGCGCGGCGATACAGCCCGTCCACATATTCATCAAGATCTTCAACGCGGAACATGACATCGCGCCCATTACGCATGGCCGCATGGGGGCCTGCCCTTACCAGGCGCAGGCATCGCAGCCGCAGCAGCGTGATACCGACATATTCCGCCGCCTCGCGCAGCGGCAGCATGCGCTTGAGGGGGAACATGTGCACTGTCGCCTGCGGATCACCTGAAGTGGATGATGTAGGGACGGTCATGACGGGAAGCGTCAACCATCCCGCGGGATGAAGTCAATGAGAATATGCCGCCCGCACCCTTACATGGCGGCATATGACCTATATGTCGCATTGGGGGTCAGCGGCAGACCCGGCGGCTGCCATCGGCCGCGATATAGGTGCCGGTCTGCGCATCGAAACAGGCATTGGCCGCGCAACTGCTGACAACGGGCGTGATATCGGGATGGACCATGGCCCCGATGCTGTTGGCCTCACGCGCGGCATGGCCACATAGCGGCGTATCAGCCGGGGCGGACGGATCGTTTGTCAGCACGATGCCCGGTGGCGGCGCGCCTTCCTCCCCCGTCAGGCCAGGGGCGAAACCCTGCGGCGGGATACGGCCGGGCGTGACCTGCGGCGTGGTCCCGCGCGGTGCGGGCTGATGGGCCGCCTGCCCCGTGCAGCCAGCCAGCAGCACGAAAACAGCGCCGGTAACGGCTGAGGGGATGCGCATCATCACATGTCCTGCCCATGGCATTAGAGATCGAGATCCCCCTGCGCCGGTCGGCCGGGGCGCACGGGGCGGGCCGCGACCTGCCCATCGGCGAAGGTCAGGGTCACCTGTGTGGCCCTGCGCGCCTGTGCGGCATGCGACAGGGGTTTGCCGGCGCGGTCCGTGACCAGTACGTATCCCCGCTCCAGCACCGCCTGCGGCGACAGGGAGGCCAGCCGCCCCCCTTCCCCCGCCAGGCGGCTGGCACA
>NZ_JAIWOU010000001.1:0-60000 GCF_021295395.1 Komagataeibacter sp. FNDCR2 | reverse complement strand
CTGCCTGTTCCTGGATGCGCACCAGACCCGATGGCGCGGCAATGCCGATTATGAAAACTGGACGCTGGGGCCGGTGGAGGAAAATGTGGACGCTCTGGAGGCCAAGCTTGACAGTTCTTTTCGCTCGCATGCAAATTTCCTTGATCGGCAAAAAGAGTATATACGCAATACATTCGGGTTTGCGGCGCCGGTCGATACGGCGGCCAAGGGCGCGAAATCGATTGTTGACTTTTTGAGGGTAATTGGTTGAAGACCGCCCATTCGCCGTTTCAAGATACGTCTGTGGAAGTCACATTACCGGAAATGACAAGCCTCCCGACCCCCTCCGATTCTGGTCTGCCCCGTCGTTACGGCGATTTTCCATCGTTCCCCGCGGCGCTGGATTATGCCGCGCAGGGCCATAGCGGATTCAATATCTATTCCGGCAAGGGTGTACTGCTCGAAACACTGCCCTACAGCGTGCTGCGTGAGCAGGCGATCGAGACCGGCAAACGCCTGCTGTCGCTGGGGCTGAAACCGGGTGATCGGGTGGCCATCGTGGCGGAAAGCGATGGTGATTTCGCGCGCATCTTCTTCGGTTGCCAGTATGCGGGGCTGGTGTCGGCCCCGCTGCCGCTGCCCGTGGCCTTTGGTGGCCGCGAGGGCTATGTCGGCACCCTGCGGGGCATGATCGAAGGCGCTGCGGCTTCAGCCGTGGTGATCGCCTCGATCATCTCGTCATGGACCGATGAGATCACGGCAGGCCTGAACCTGAAATTCGCGGGCACGCCGGGCGAACTGCTCGAAACCCCGATTACGGTTGAGACACTGCCCGCCATCGGACCGGATGACCTGTCCTATCTCCAGTTTTCCTCGGGCAGCACCCGCTTCCCGATGGGGATCGCGGTAACCCAGCGCTCGGGCATGGCCAACGCGCATGCCATTGCCCTGAACGGCCTGAAGGTGCGCGAGACGGGTGATCGCTGCGTGTCATGGCTGCCGCTTTACCATGATATGGGCCTGGTTGGCTTCTTCCTGACTCCCATGACCTGTCAGTTGAGCGTTGACATGCTGCCGACCCGTGAGTTCGCGCGGCGGCCGCATGTCTGGCTTGACCTGATCAGCCGCAACCGTGGCACGATTTCCTACAGCCCCTCCTTCGGTTACGAGCTCTGCGCACGACGCGCCACCTCGATCGAACTCGACCTGTCATCATGGCGGATCGCGGGGATTGGCGGGGATATGATCCGCTACCATATCCTTGAGGATTTCGGGCAGCGATTCGCGGCCTCCGGCTTCGACAGCCGGGCGTTTACCGCGAGTTACGGGATGGCCGAGGCCACGCTGGCCATCAGCTTCGCCCCGCTGGGTTCGGGCATTCGCACGGATACGATCGACCTGCGCGCACTGGAAACACGCGGCGAGGCCATTGCCGCCAACGACCCGGCACGCGCGCTGCGCACCTTTGTCATCTGTGGCGAGGTGCTGCCGCAGCATGAGCTTGAAGTACGCGACGCACAGGGCCGCGTGTTGCAGGACCGCCAGATCGGCACCATTTTCGTACGTGGCCCGAGCCTGATGCAGGGATATTTCCGCAGGCCGCAGGAAACCGCGCGCGCGCTCGATTCCGATGGATGGCTGAACACGGGTGATCTTGGTTACATGCTGGACGGGCAGATTGTCGTGACCGGCCGGGCCAAGGATCTAATCATTATCAATGGTCGCAATATCTGGCCGCAGGATCTGGAATGGTCGGCCGAAACCGAAATCAGCACCCTGCGCAGCCGCGATGTGGCCGTCTTCTCCGTTGATGAGGACGAGGGAGAAAAGATCGTGGCGCTGGTTCAGTGCCGCGCCTCCTCCCCCGAAGCGCGCGAGACGCTGAAAACGGAAACCGCCAGCCTGTTCCGTCGGCAGCATGGGGTGGATGTTTCCATTATCCTCGTGCCGCCGCATACCCTGCCGCAGACATCTTCAGGCAAGCTGACCCGCGCGCGGGCGAAAGCCATGCTGCTTTCGGGCGCATTCCAGCCGCTTGAGGCGACATCTGTCCCGGTTGTCTGACAGGATAGCGTCAGCCCGCCTTCCCGCACGGTCGGGACTGTAACGCGGGACTGGCCAAAAACCTGTTTTTCGATCATAAGACTTCCGGTTAGGGGGCGGATTGCAGCCCCACCCACGATTTATGGATCGCGGGCTGGCCATTCATGCTGATCCCCTGCTCAGGCAGGCAGGACGTGCCATAAGGATGTAGGAATGACTGAAACGGTAGCGAGCGTCTCCGCGCTGATCGTGAAGACGCTGCTGGCGAACCCCAAGGTTCCCCGTGATATCAATGGCAGCAGCAAGATCGTCGAGGATCTGGCCTTTGATTCACTGGCCGTCATGAATTTTGTCATGGAGATCGAGGATACCCTCGATGTTTCCGTGCCGCTTGACCGGCTGGCCGATATCCGCACGATTGATGATCTGGCTGCGTGTATCGTATCTCTCAAGCAGGCGTCCTGACGCGCCATGTCGATTTTTTCCAAATATGAAGCACTGTCCGCCTCGCTGGCGACCGTGACCGCCGGGGGCGGGCGCAATCCGTTCGATGTCGTTATTGAAAAGCCCATTTCCTCCACCGTCGGGCTGATCGAAGGGCGCGAGACCCTGCTTTTCGGCACCAATAACTACCTTGGCCTGAGCCAGTCCCCCGCCGCGATCGAAGCGGCCGTGGCGGCGGCACGGGCCTATGGTGTCGGCACCACGGGGTCGCGCATTGCCAATGGCACGCAGGGACTGCACCGCCAGCTGGAGGAGCGTCTTGCCGCGTTTTTCCGGCGGCGGCACTGCATGGTGTTTTCCACCGGCTACCAAGCCAACCTGGGTACGATTTCCGCCCTTGCGGGCAAGGACGACTACCTGCTGCTTGACGCGGACAGTCATGCCAGCATCTATGACGGCAGCCGTCTGGGCCATGCCCAGGTGATCCGTTTCCGCCATAATGACGCCGATGACCTGCGCAAGCGCCTGCGCCGGCTCGATGGCACGCCGGGCGCCAAGCTGGTCGTGGTCGAAGGCATCTATTCCATGATGGGCGACGTGGTTCCCATGGCGGAGTTCGCGGCGGTCAAGCGGGAAACGGGTGCGTGGCTGCTGGCGGATGAGGCCCATTCCGTCGGCGTCATGGGCGAACACGGCCGCGGCGTGGCGGAAGCCGACGGGGTGGAAGACGATGTGGACTTTGTCGTCGGCACCTTTTCCAAAAGCCTTGGCACGGTTGGTGGCTACTGTGTTTCCAACCATGCCGGGCTGGACCTGATCCGTCTGTGTTCGCGCCCCTATATGTTTACCGCGTCGCTCCCGCCGGAAGTCATTGCCGCGACCATGGCGGCGCTGGAGGAAATGGAGCGCCAGCCTGAACTGCGTGTGCGGTTGATGGACAATGCGCGCAGGCTGCATGCGGGCCTTCAGGCCGCCGGGCTGCGTACGGGGCCACAGGCCAGCCCGGTTGTTTCCGTCGTGCTTGATGATATCCCGGTTGCCGTGGCGTTCTGGAACCGGCTGCTGGATCTGGGGGTTTACGTCAACCTCAGCCTTCCGCCCGCAACACCTGACCAGCACCCGCTGCTGCGCACCTCCGTCATGGCGACGCATACCCCCGAACAGATCGACCGCGCTGTCGAGATATTCGCGGTTGTCGCGGCGGAAATGGGAATCAACCGCGCCGCCTGAACAGACCGGCCTGTCTCAGCTTCCATAACAGATAGGGCAGGCAGATCAGCGGGTGCCGTTCGGAAAATGGCCCCAGCGGCAGTTCGATGCCGGAATGCCGCCGGATTTTCCATGCGATATAGCGCGCGCCGCCTTCAAAGGTGAAGGCGGCCTTGAACAGGCGGCTTACGTTCAGAACCCGTCCCAGCCGCCCGCGCAACCACCATCCGTCCTGTAGGGCGCGGCGACGCGTGGGGGACAGATGGGGGGTCAGGATCGTGCCGTCACGGTCGAATGCAAGTCCTTCCGCTGTCCATATGTCAGGCAGCAGGGTTCTGTAGCGTGCTTCCGCCCCACCCAGCAGGGTCCGGGGCCTGCGTCCATTTTCCACCCGCAGTTCCGCGCCATAGGTATGGGCGAACAGGGCAAGCCAGAATTCATCCGCCGTGCCCCGCTCCGGCCCCAGTGCGGCGGCCCACCGGCCGGCCTGCGCCACCGCGCGGATGATACAGGCGAGGATGGCGTCCGCCGCGCCCGGATCCCGCACCCACACAAGCCGCACGGGCTGGCAGAAACGCGCCCACACGGTGGTATCGAGCGTTGCCTGCCCCGTCATGCGCCGGAACTGGGCAATGGACAGGATGGCCACCTTGGCGCGCATGACCTGCCCGCCTGCCGCGATCTCATGATATTCCACATTGGGGGGCAGAAGGCGGTTGGCTTCACGCGCCAGGTAACCGGCGTTCCAGTCCTCCAGCCGCTCGACAATGACATAGAAATCCAGAACGCCTTCAGGATCGGGTTCGCGCAGGACGGAGCCGTAAAAAAGCACCCCCATGGGGCGCGCCTTGCCAATCATCCGCATCACGAACTCGGTCACCGATGGCGCGACCGGCTGGATCAGGTCATCGGCCAGCAGATGGGCGACGCGCCCTGCGGCGGCAAGGCGGAGCGGGCTGGAATGCGGCATGCTGACCCTTCCTCAGGCCTGTATGAAGTCGATGGGCGCGGTCGATGACAGGGTGATCCGTCCACTTGCGCCGGGCGAGAGAACTTCCCCATCCAGCACGAAATCAGATGTCAGCGCCATTTCGATACGCGCCTCGCATCCGCTGTGGTAATCGGGATTGCGGCGCAACCAGCCGGGATGCCGCCCCCGCAGCAGCGCCAGCGCCGCCGCGACCAGGCGTGACGGCCGGGCCGCCACATGCAGGTAATTGACGACATCATCACGCGCGCCATGCTCGGTCCAGAACGGCCAGATCCCGTAGGGCAGGTGCTGAAGCGTGGTGGACAGGAACAAAAAGCAGTTTCCCTGCCGTGCCGTCCCCCCGGCCCGCACCCCTATGGGGTCGCCCATCATCCATTCCTGACGGGAGCGCCGGGTCAGCAGATGCGCGACCGAGGACAGGAACGAAACAATAACAGCCGTTTCATGCGCATAGTGGTTCAGGATCGCGGGCTGATGGGCCAGTTCGATCCCGCGCGTGAATGCCGCCGCCCCGTGGAACATACCCACGACCGGCGCGCGTCCATCCCCTTCTGGCCATTCGACAACCAGCCCGCTCCGCCTGCGCACATTGCGCCGGAGCATACCGGACGCGGCAAGGTGCTGGAGATGCTCGAGCGCCGTGATCCCGCGCATGCCAAACCCCACATCGCCCGCGATCAGGTTGGTGTTGCCCGATGGCAGGATGGCGAGGGCAGGCAGCCTGTCGGGGGCATAATGGCGATGGACCGCCGTCATGACATCACTGACGGTTCCATCCCCCCCGTCAATCGCAATGCAGTCCATCTGGCGGGCGGCCAGTTGCGCGATATGGGTATCCAGACGGGCACGATCAGCGGGTTCGATGAAATTCTCACCCAGATGGCTGCGGGCTGTCCGGGCGTACAGGCTCCCATCCTTCACATTCCGCCGGCTGCGCGGGTTGTAAACAAGCGCAAAACGTCCGGTCACTGATTATCCCATCCCTGTCTGAAATTTGACGTACAGGCCATAAGCAACCATCTGCCTTCTATTGCAAGGCACGAAACGATGGACCACCCCGATGGGCAGGCAGGCATAACACCGCATGCCCCGTCCATGCCGGGTATGAGGCAAGGGAAGACGCCAGCTTGAGCACGACCACAATCGCCCATCTTTCAGACCCTCACCTGCCTACCGAAATGGTCCCCCCCCGCCTGGGGGAACAACTGAACAAACGCATGTTCAGCCATCTTTCATGGAAAAGGCGCCGCCGTTTCATACACCGGCCGGAAATTCTGGCCCGCGTGATGGCCGACATCCGCGCCAGTTCCGTCGACATGATCGCCGTGACCGGGGATCTGACCAACATGGGCCTGCCGGGAGAATGCCGGCAGGCGCGGCGCTGGCTGGAACAGATGCCGGCGCCGTGTACAGTCATACCCGGAAATCATGACACCCTTGTTCAGGACAACTGGCATGATACGGTCGGCCTGTGGTCGCCATGGATGGGGCCCCTGCCCTTTCCCTTCGTCCGCCGGGTGGGAAACGTGGCGCTGATCGGTGTCAGTTCCGGTGTGCCTGTCCCCTGGTTCCTGGCGACAGGCAGGGTGGGCGCGCGCCAGTTGCAGCGCCTGCGCACCATCCTGCGCGAGACGGCGCGACAGGGGCTGTGCCGGATCGTCATGATCCACCACCCACCTGTGGCGGGTCTTACGCCGTTACGTAAGGCGCTGACGGATATAAATGATTTTTCCGCCTGCATTGCGCAGGAAGGGGCCGAGATGGTGCTGCACGGCCATATCCACCTGTCCACCATATCCTCCCTGCCCGGGCCGGATGGGGCCGTGCCCGTGCTTGGCATTGCCTCCGCCTCCGCACGATCACGTGATCCGCTGCGCGCGGCGGCCTGGAATCGCATTACCGTGGCCCCGGGCGGGGCTGGCTTCACGCTTGGCGTTACAAGACGTTTCTTTCCAACAGATCAGGACGGCGACACAACGCAGGAAACTATTTTTGAACAGACCCCTCCATCCAGCCATTTTTCGGGTATAAGCACGCCCACATGAGCCGTATGTCTTTTCAGCACGGGATAATGGGAAAACTGCTCCCCAGCACAATGGATCGCTATCTTCTGCGTCAGGTTGTGCCGCCGTTTTCCATTGCGCTTGGCGTCGTCATGGCGGCACTGCTGCTGGAACGGCTGCTGGTGCTGTTCGACATACTGGCCGCCAATGGCAGTTCGATGAAGACGTTCTTCGGCCTGCTCAGCGACCTGATCCCGCATTACCTGGGTCTGGCATTGCCCGCGGCCATGTGCGTCAGCGTGTTTTCCGTCGTCCGCCGCATGAGCGCGAACCATGAAATCGACGCGCTGACGGCAAGCGGGGTTTCGATCTTTCGCATCTGCCAGCCCTTCGTGCTGACCGGCGCGATATTCAGCCTGCTGGCATTCTCGCTGTACGGGTTTATCCAGCCTTACGCGCGCTACGATTACCGTGCGGCCTTCTATTTCGCCAGCCATGCCGGATGGGCGCCACACCTGCAATCCAAGATGTTCGCCGCATCGGACAACATCCTGCTCACGGCGGAAAACGTGGACCATGCCGGTTCAAGGATGTGGCACGTCTTCATCCGTGACAATACGGACAAGGCGCATGTCCGCTTCATTTCCGCGCAGAAGGGGTATCTCTATAACCCCGCCGATGGCTCGAACATACGCCTTGACCTGATGGACGGCACGATCATAACCGACAGCCAGGACAAGCCCCCCAGCATTACCGGCTTCACCCGCACCACCCAGTTGATCTCACCCAACCACAAGATCGATGATGAGGCCTACCGCAATCGCGGCGAAACCGAACGCGAACTGACGGTGCCGGAGCTGTACGCGGGCATACGCCACGGGTACAAGGGGCTGAGCCATTCGTACATGCTGGCCGAACTCCATTTCCGTCTGGCGCGGACCATCGCCATCCCCTTCATTCCCATCCTGGCCTGCGCCCTGGCGGGGGTGCGCAAGCGCCAGCGCGGCAACCCGGGGCTGGCCATCGCCGCCATTACGCTGGTCGGCTTCGACCATACGCTCCAGATGGGCCTGAGCTTCGTCGCCAACATGCATATGTCCCCGCTGCTGGTCATCTGGCTGCCCACCGCCGGGTTCGCGCTCATCTGCGTGGGCATGCTGATCCGGCAGGCGGGGGGGCTGCGCACGCTCCTGATCCGTGGCCCGGCCCTGCCGCCGCGTGAACTTTCGGCCGATGGCCTGCCGCGCCACGTTGCGCAAGGCCCGGCATGAAGCACAGGCTCCGCATGGCCTGCGGCACGGTGCTGATCGGGTACCTGTCGCGCGAACTTCTGGGCAAGGTGTTCACCACGACCGCCATCGTGGTGGCGCTCATGGAAATCCTGGCCCTGCTGGAGCAGGTCACGGAAATCATGCACCGCCATCTGGGGCTGTCGGGCGTGCTGTATTACGCGGTGATGCACCTGCCGCTGCTGTTCGGCAACGCCATGCCGATCGCTGTTCTGATCGGCTCGCTGCTGACGCTGCTGCAGCTTACCACGTCGAATGAAATCTCGATCATGCGCGCGGCCGGCCTGTCCACGCCGGGGCTGATCAAGCTGTTCCTGCCCACCATACTCGCGCTGGGCGTGCTGAGCGGAATCGTGGATGATCAGGTCACGCCCCGCAGCGAACTCGCCCTGGCGCAATGGTGGAACCGCACGTCCCCCAATGCCGGGGATACATGGCGCAATTACTGGATCCGTTCGCGTGACGACCTGATCAACATCAACTATCTGGATAGTGGCGGCACGCACATGAAAAACGTGACCGTCTACCACCGTGACCGGCAGTCCCTGCTGCAGAAGGTCACGACACTGGCTGATATGCACTACGTGCATGGGCATTGGTATGGCACGCCATCGCGCATCCTGAGCGTGATCAGCCCGACGCGCGTTGACCTGCTGGACGTCCCGCCGGGCCAGGTCGTGCGGGTGGACTGGCCCGCGTCCCTCACCCCCGGCTACATCATGCAGCTTACGGTCAGCTTCACCCAGTCGATCGGCACCATGCTTGATGAACAGCGGGGCACGCTTGCCTCCAGCCAGTCCCCGTCCTTTTTCCTGACGGAAATACTGGGACGCATCATGTTACCCGTGACATTTACGGTTATGCTGTTACTGGCGGTGCCAGTGGTCTATATCCCCCCCCGTGCCGGTGCGCGTAGCTGGCTTCCGATATGGTGTCTGGGCGCGGGTCTGCTATTTGTGGTGTTCCAGGGACTTCTGCGCGCCCTGGGCAATGCGGGAACCTTGCCCTCTCTTATGGCAATATGCGTCGGGATTCTGATTTTCATCCTTGGCGTCATTACCGTGCTACTGAGGATCGAAGAGCGATGATTACGAACACCCTGAAGAACAGTTCCATCCGTACGGGCCGAAGCTTCGACCTGGGCAAGATGAACCTTCGTCAGCTCTGGATTGCCTATCTGACCTACCCCACCATCATGCTGTATTTCGCCCTCGCCATCATCAGTTATGCGATCATGGTGTATGCCCATACCTCACTGCTTCCGGTCGCGATCAGCATAGTGGCGGTCATGCTCGTCTACCCACTGGTATGGTACGGGATTCATCGCTTCATCCTGCATGGCCGGTTTCTCTACCGCATGAAATGGAGCGCATCGCTGTGGAAGCGCATCCACTTCGACCATCATCAGGACCCCCACCTGCTGGACGTGCTGTTCGGCTCCCCCGCCAACACCGTTCCCACCATCGCCATCGTGACCGTGCCCATCGGCTACGCCATCGGCAACCTTGCCGGGGCCGCCGCCGCCTTTGGCGCGGGGCTGACCATTACCTGCATCTATGAATTCTTTCACTGCATCCAGCACCTGAACTACAAGCCCCGCATGAGCTGGATCCAGCGCATGAAGCAGCGCCACGTCCTGCACCATTTCCATAACGAGAACGGCAATTACGGCATCACCAGCTTCGTGGCCGACCGGCTGTTCGGCAGCTATTATGTCGATGCCCGCAGCTTCCCGCGCAGCCCGAGCGTGTTCAACCTCGGCTACGACGTAAAGGAAGCACAGCAGTACCCCTGGGTCATGGAAGAAACCGGCGCCCCGCCGCGTGACCGGCCCGATGGGGCGAATGTCACCCGCAACGCGGCGTGAACGGGACAATGGGGCTGAACGTACTCATACTGGCAGGCAGCCGGCCCGGCCGCGCCGACCCGATGGCCCAGGCGGCAGGGCTGTCGCACAAGGCCGCCCTTCCGGTGTGCGGCATCCCCATGATCAGCCGCGTCATAAAGGCGCTGCAGGCGGTAAAAACCATCGGTCGGATCGCCATATGCATTGAAAAGCCCGAAGTACTTGACGGGCTCGTGCCGGATGACGTCACCTTCATCGCGCCCGCGGCAGGCCCCAGCGCCAGTGTGCTGAAGGCGCTGGATACGCTGGGCACGCCGCTGCTGGTCACGACCGCCGACCATGCCCTGCTTGAACCGCAATGGGTCAGCGCCTTCGTGCAGGCGGCACAGGACAGCGGGTGCGACGTGGCGGCGGGCATCGCGATGGAGCCGGACATCCTGCGCGATGTGCCGGGCACCCGCCGCACCATGATCCGGCTGGCGGATGGCGCCTTTTCGGGCTGCAACATGTTCCTGTTCCGCACGCCTGCCGCCCAGGGCGTGATCCGGCTGTGGCAGAAGCTGGAGGCCGAGCGCAAGAACCCGCTCAGGATGGCGCGTATCCTGGGCCTTGGCATCCTGCTGCGCTTTGTGCTGCGGCGCCTGACCCGCGCGGATGTCTGCCGCCGCATCGGCCGTCTGTCCGGTGCGCGCGTCGCCCTGATTCCCCTGCCCTTCGGCCGCGCCGCCGTGGATGTGGACAAGCCAGCCGATCTGGAACTCGTGACGCGCCTTCTGTCCACCGCGCCGGCAGGCTGACCGGCCCCGCCCCCACCTGATGTCCCGTCCTTCCGCGCCGCAGGTCCAGGCCGCCATCCGCACCGGCGCAAGCCAGATGTGCAGGCTGCATGGATGGGCCGTGCTTCATGAATTCACCCTGCCCGACCGCAGACGGGCGGACATCATGGCCCTGACGCCCGCGGGGCATCTCATCTGCATCGAGATCAAGTCGGGCCTGCCGGATTTCCGCGCCGATCATAAATGGCGGGATTACCTGCCCTGGTGCGACCAGATGTATTTCGCGGTCAGTCAGGATTTCCCTTCCGATATCCTGCCTGAAGGCACCGGCCTGATCGTGGCGGCGACGGGTCATGGCGTGGATGGCATGACCACATGCCTGGACTGTGCCATTATCCGCCACCCACCCCACACGCCTCTTGCCCCGGCCCGCAGGCGACGGCTGATGCTCCAGTTCGCGATGCAGGCCGCCGCGCGCCTGAACCGGATCGAGATGCCGCAGGTGGAACACGCGGTGAAAACGGCGCTACGCGTGGAATAGATTTTAAGACAGGAAAGGTTAGCTAGATGACACAGGCCATTCTGAGCCGTTTTGAAGCCGCACGCTCGGTCGTGCGCGACGCCGCCGCCATGGCCATGAAAATGCGCCCCGCCCCCGGTGGCCCCAAGGGCACCCAGAAAAGCGCGCAGGACTGGCTGACGGAAACCGATGGCGCGGTCGAGTCCTTCATTTCAGAGCGAATCGGCGCCCTGTTCCCGGAAGATGGCTTTCAGGGCGAGGAAGAAGGCCGCACCCGCACGGGCGCCCTGCGCTGGGTGGTGGACCCGATTGACGGCACATCCAATTACGCGCGCGGCCGCAACCGCTGGTGCATCTCGCTTGGCCTGATGGAGGGCGACACCCCCGTTGCCGGCATTATCGAGGCCCCGGCCCTGGGTGAGACCTATACGGCGGTGCGCGGGCACGGGGCTTTCCTCAATGGCCAGCGCATCCATGCCTCGCCGGTGACGGATACCGCCTCCTCCCTGATTGAAATGGGATGGAGCAACCGCGTGCCGCCCGGCGTGTTCCAGGAAAAGATCGACGCCATCCTGAACCTGGGCGCCATGCCGCGTTCGGGCGGTTCGGGCGCCATCGCGCTGGCCGAAGTCGCCTGCGGGCGGCAGGATGGCTATCTGGAAATCCGCATCAACCTGTGGGACGTGGCGGCTGCCCTCGTACTGCTTGAGGAAGCCGGGGCGCGCGTGTCTCCCTTCCTGCGCGACGGGGGCCTTACGGACGGAATCAGCATTCTCGCCGCCGCCCCCGGCATTGCCGATGCGCTGTCGGATGCGGTGGGGGTATCCTTTTAATTATCCGGGCGGCAGGACGCTGAACGGGCTTGCCTAACCGGCCATGATTCAGCCATGAAAACGGGCCACTCCAACGCACGGACCGTTTTGGTGGATCCGCCGCTACGAATCGGAAAGGGAGGATGGGTTTGCACAAGTTTCATCTCATCAGGACATCACTCGCCGCTCTGGCCCTGATGATGCCGCTGCATGCCGCCCTGGCGGCAAGCATGGAGGAAGAACAGAATCTGGTTGACCGCGCGACCCTGACCGTCCGGGACATGTTCTCCACCGCGACGGCGGACAGCCGGATCACCCATTATCTGGCCGATGCCCGTGGCGCGATTGTCTGCCCCTCGGTCTTTCGCATGTCGATCGCCTTTGGCGGCGGTGGTGGCGGTTGTGTATTCCTGACCCGTGACGCCCATGGTTCCTGGTCCGACCCGGCGTTCTACCGCATGAGTTCGGCCAATTTCGGCCTTCAGCTTGGCATGCAGGATGTGGAGGTCATGCTGTTCGTCATGACCGACCAGGGCGTGCAGTCACTGCTGGACAGCCAGTTCAAGCTCAGCGCCGATATCGGCACGTCCTTCGCCTCGTCCGGTTCCGGGCTGGAACGGGGCACGGCGGGCGAGCACAACACCAGCATTCTTGGTGTGCAGAAATCCAAGGGGCTGTTTGCGGGGGCGGCCCTTGGCGGCTCCAAGATGCGGGTGAACAGCGCCGCCAACCGCGCCTATTACAACCAGATTGTCGGCCCGGAGGATATTGTCATCTCCATGCGGGTCAATAATTCCGGTGCGGACCCGCTGCGCGCCGCCCTGTCGGAAGTGCTGGCCACGGCCCAGAGCCGCCCGGGCAGGAACGGCCAGGCAGCAACCACGACGACCGCCCCCGCCACGCAGGCGCAGCCCATGACCCCGGCCCCCACCGGCACGGTCACGAGCCAGAGCCTGCCGCCCCAGTAAGTCCCGTCTGACGGAACGGGTCGCTATCTGGGCGGTGCTTCCTGCGCGTGCTTCGCGGCCCTGAAGACCGAGACATGGCGGTTATGATCATCCAGAGAGGATGCAAAGTCATGGCCGCCATGGCCATTCGCCACGAAATAAAGCTGGTCGCCCTGCGCCGGGTGTGCTGCCGCATAAAGGGACGCCATACCCGGTGAGCAGATCGGCCCCGGCGGCAGGGCCGCGATAAGATAGGTATTATAGGGTGTGGGCTGCGCAAGATCGGCGCGCGACAGGGCATGGCCAAGCGGCCCCTCCCCCTTGTTCAGCCCATACACCACGGTCGGGTCGGACTGAAGCCGCATCCCGTGATGGAGACGGTTAAGGAACACGCGCGCGACCAGGGGGCGCTCATCCGCAAGTGCTGTTTCGCGTTCGATCATCGAGGCCAGAACCAGCAGGTTATGCCGGTCCACTATGGCGGAATCAACTTCGCGCCCCTGCCATATCTGATCTAGCGCACGGTCCATGCCATGCTGCATGCGAAGCAGTATCTGCGCACGCGGCATGCCCCATTCGTAATCATAGGTCAGGGGCATGACCGATCCCTCCGCCGGGAAGGGGAAGCTGCCGTCCATATATGGCGCACGCTCCAGAAGGGTCGCGATCTGGATGGCGGACAGCCCCTCCGGCACGGTCAGCCGATGCACGACCGGCTTGCCATGCCGCAGCACCAGCAGCACCTGACGGATGGAGGCATGGGCGGGAAAGACCAGTTCGGCGGCATGGAACGACCCGTCAACACGGGTCAGGGCCGTCGCCACCATGAACACTTTTTGCGTCAGCAGGCCGCGATCAAGCACTTCGGCCTGCTGCAAGGTGGCGAAGACCTGCGCCACGCCGCCATGGGGAATGACAACCGTGCGCTGTTCGGCCAGAAGACCGGGGGCGTCGTACTGCCGCACCCCCACAAAAGCAATGCCCAGACCTGACAGGACCAGCAGCAGGAATACCAGCCCCAGGGCCGTCAGAACCCTGCGCACCCCGTCTCCTTACGTATTTTCAAAAGGAGGTGCCCGCAGGCACCACCATTTACACGCCGCGCAGGATCACGCTGGCGTTGGTGCCGCCAAAGCCGAAGCTGTTGGACAGGATCGTGTCGATCCTGCGCTCCTGCGCCGTATGGGCAATGCGGTCGATCACGCTTTCACGTGATGGATTGTCCAGATTGAGCGTGGGCGGGGCGACGTTGTCGCGAATGGCGAGGATGGAATAAATCGCCTCGATCGCGCCCGCCGCGCCAAGCAGATGCCCGGTCGCGGATTTGGTGGAGGACATGGCCAGCCCGCGCGCGTCATCACCGAACAGGCGTTCGACCGCTTCCAGCTCAAGGTCATCCGCCATGGTGGAGGTGCCATGGGCGTTGACATACTGGATGTCCGCCGTGGTCAGACCCGCGCTGCGCAGGGCGTTCTGCATGGCGCGATACGCACCTTCATGCCCCGGCGCGGGTGCGGTGATGTGATGGGCGTCACCCGACATGCCGTAGCCGATCACCTCGGCATAGATCTTGGCGCCACGGGCCTTGGCGTGTTCGTATTCCTCCAGCACCACGATGCCGGAGCCTTCACCCATCACGAAGCCGTCGCGATCCCTGTCCCATGGACGGGACGCCTTTTCCGGCGTGTCGTTGAAATGGGTGGAAAGAGCCTTGGCGGAGCAGAACCCGGCGATACCCAGCGGGCAGACCGCGGCCTCGGCCCCACCGGCGACCATAACCTCCGCATCGCCCAGCATGATCATGCGCGCGGCGTCGCCAATGGCGTGCACGCCCGTGGCGCAGGCCGTGACGACCGAATGGTTCGGCCCCTTGAAACCGTATTTGATGGAGACATGCCCGGATACGAGATTGATCAGGGCGGACGGGATGAAGAAAGGCGACAGGCGGCGGGCCCGGCCTTCCTTTACCGTCACGGATGCCTCGTAAATTGTCTGGAGGCCGCCGATACCCGCACCGATCATGACGCCGGTGCGGCAGCGATCTTCCTCCGATTCCGGCTTCCAGCCCGAATCCTCGACCGCTTCGGTCGCCGCCACGAGACCAAGATGGATAAAGCGGTCCATCTTTTTCTGGTCCTTGACCGGCACCCAGTCCGAAAGGGTCAGGCCGCCACTTCCCGTCGGCCCTTCGGGCACTTCGCCCGCGACCTGTGCCGGCAGGTCGGACGCATCGAACGCGGAAATACGGCCGAAGCCATTTTCCCCGGCCACGAGACGTGACCAGTTACGCTCAACACCCAGTCCGAGAGGGCTGACCATGCCCATACCGGTTACGACAACGCGCCGCTGTCCAGACGTCAATCCGGTAGACTGCATCAACCCGTCCTGCTCCCTGAAAGTAACGATACCTGACTGAATTCGTATAAAAACGTGATCGGCTGAAGGCCGATCAGGCCGCTTTCTGCTTCTCGATATAGTCGATCGCGTCCTTCACGGTCGTGATCTTCTCGGCGGCGTCCTCAGGGATTTCGACGCTGAAAGCTTCCTCGAAAGCCATGACCAGTTCAACCGTGTCCAGGCTGTCCGCGCCCAGGTCGTCGATGAAAGACGCATCCGGGGTGACCTTGCTTTCGTCCACACCAAGGTGCTCGACTACGATCTTCTTAACCTTATCGGCGATTTCGCTCATCTGTCTCTGCTTCCTGTCTGCCCCTGAAAGAACGGGCGGTTCGAAACGTGTTCGTCGTGTAACGTCCCTGCGCACCGGCGTTGCACACCGGCCTGCTTCGGACGAAGCTGCGGGCGATTAGCACGGTTTTGATGCCATCGCCAAGGCAGCGATTGCATTTCGTGTCCGTTCGCCCCGAATTTAAGGGGACAGCCGGGCTGTCAGGCCTATCTTTTTTGTCACTTCCGGCCTGCTGTCCAGCAAAATATCACATCCGTCAGGGCATCGCCATGCCGCCATTGACGTGCAGGGTGGCGCCCGTGACCCACGCCGCCTCATCGGATGCGAGATAAACCACGGCGGGGGCGATATCGCCCGGCTGGCCCATGCGGCCAAGCGGGATGGCGCCGATCAGCTTTTCCTTCTGCGCATCAGGCAGGACGTCGGTCATGGCGGTCTGGATGAAGCCGGGGGCGACGGTGTTCACGGTCACGCCGCGCGCGCCCGCTTCCTGCGCCAGGGACTTGCCCATCCCGATCATGCCGGCCTTGGCGGCGGCGTAATTGGCCTGCCCGGCATTGCCCGTCACCCCCACGACGGAGGCGATGTTGACGATCCGCCCCGCCCTGCGGCGCAGCATGCCCTTGAGCACGGCGCGACACAGGCGGAAGGGTGCCGCCAGATCGACGTCCAGCACGCGGTTCCAGTCGTCGTCCTTCATCCGAATCGCAAGCGTGTCGCGCGTCAGCCCCGCATTGTTGACCAGAATGGCCAGCGGCGCGCCCGCCTTTTCCTCCGCGCTGGCGACCAGCACATCGGCGGCGGCGGCATCGGACAGGTCGGCGGGGCAGACATGCAGCCGCTCGGCCCCGCCCTGCGCGCCCACGCTGGCCGCGACTTCCTCCAGCACTGCCAGCCGGGTGCCCGACAGCACCACCGTCGCCCCCTGCGCATGGAGCGCGCGGACAATCTCGCGCCCGATTCCGCCCGACGCGCCGGTAACCAGCGCAATTTTTCCGTCCAGTCTGAACATGAACCGTCCGTCCCTTTCAGCTATCCATCAATGAAACAGGATGCCGCGCGCATTCAGCGCGCGGCGAGATAGGCCTCGATATCGGCGGGTGTGCCGACCGAGCAGGTGGCGACATCACCATTGATGCGCCGCACCAGCCCCGCCAGCACCTTGCCCGCCCCGATTTCGACAAAACTGTCGATGCCCATGGCCACCATCGCGTCAACGCTTTCGCGCCAGCGCACCGTGCCCGTGATCTGGCGCACCAGCAGGTCACGGATCATGTCGGGCTGGGTCACCTTGGCCGCCGTGACATTCGCCACCACCGGCACGACGGGGGGGCTGATCGGGGCCTCGGCCAGGGCTTCGCGCATTTCCACGGCGGCGGGTTCCATCATGGAGCAGTGGAACGGGGCCGAAACCGGCAGCTTGAGCGCGCGCTTGACGCCCTGCGCCTTCGCCAGCACGATCACACGGTCTATCGCCGCCATCTCCCCCGCCACGACCACCTGCCCGCCGCCATTGTCATTGGCGACCTCAAGCACCTGCCGGTGGGTCAGGCCCGCCTCATCGGTAAAATTCGCGGCTTCCGCGCACAGGGCGGTGGCGCGCTCAAGGTCCATGCCCACGCCGATCAGGGCGGCCATGCCCCCCTCACCCGGCGGCACGGCCTTCTGCATGGCGTTGCCGCGCAGGCGCAGCAGGCGCGCGGTCTGGGCCACGCCCAGCGCGCCGGTCGCGGCCAGGGCGGAATATTCACCCAGCGAGTGACCGGCCACCAGCGCCACGTCACGCTTCAGGTCAAGCCCGCCCTCACGCTCCAGCACCCGCAGCACCGCAAGGGAGACCGCCATCAGCGCGGGCTGGGCGTTATCGGTCCGGGTCAGTTCGTCCATCGGCCCTTCGAAAATCAGCTTCGAGAGGTGCTGGCCCAGTGCGTCATCGACTTCCTGAAACACTTCCCGCGCAGGCGCGAATGCCTGGGCCAGATCGTGCCCCATTCCAACTGACTGACTTCCCTGACCGGGGAAAACAAAGGCTTGCACAGGCATGGCTTCCATCCAGACTAATATTGTTTCTTCAACTCCCCCGCGTGATGCGGGCTATGGCTGGCAGTGTCAATCACCCCGCAACCGTCGGCACGCGAGCAGCAGCGCATCCCATGGCAGCGCCGCCCCTTCGCGCAGGCGCCAGAACCATCGCCCGCGCCATCCACGCGCGGCGGGAACACCGGGCGGCGGCACGCGGATGACCCGCCACCCCATCATGCGCATGAGCAGCAGGCAGCGCGGCAGGTGATAGGCGCTGCTGGCCACCGCGACCGGCCCGGCATGCCCCGCCTGCCGCAGCAGCTGCGAACATGCGATGACCGAGGCCAGCGTATCGGGCGCCGTCCCTTCCTCCACCACGGCGTCGGGCCGCACACCGGCTTCCAGCAGCAGCCGGGTCATGACCGCGGCTTCCGTCAGGCCCGACGGTCCCGGCAGGCCGCCGGTGGGCATATACACCACCGCATCGCCCCGCCCCGCGCCAAAGGCCCGGGCGGCGGCGACCCGTAACCGCAGCGTGCGGCCCGCCGTGCCGTCGGGTCGCAGTTTCGCGCCAAATATGACAATCGGCAGGGCCGTCGCATCCCCACGGGGCATGGCGGTCAGTCCGGCGCGCGCAGCAGCACCCGGTTGAGCGATTCCAGCGTGGTGAAGATCTGCCCCCACACCCGGGCGAACCGTGTGGCTGACAGGCCCCGCGTTTCCACGATCGCCGCGATGTCGGCCACGCGCCGCACGCCATCGATCAGGGGCAGGATACCGCGTGCCTGCGGCGGCAGCGGAATGGACACCTGCAACGTGCCGAAAGCAAAGGGCAGCCGGTCATCCGGCCCGATCATGCGGGCCAGTTCGAGACCGGGGATTTCGCGCATGACCGGCACGGCGTCCGGCGCATGCGGATCGGCCCGCCGGACCGGCTCGCTCGCGCGCCGCACATAGGCGACATGAGTGGCCATGTTCCCCGCCGCATCTTCCGCCACGGCCTGCCGCGCGCGTTCGGGCAGGGCCGCGATGCGTTCACGCAGCCGCGGGTCGGGCAGCAGCAGGGCGGGATCGTAGCGCGCCGGTTCCATCAGGCAGGCAGCGGCCAGCCCCGCCCGGTCCAGCAGGCCGTGAAAGGCGGTGATGTCATAAGCCCGGTCACGCGGGTTGAGCAGCAGGTCATACAGCCCCGCGTCCCCCCCGGTCAGGTGGTCGCCAAAATTGCCATTCTGCCGCAGCCATGCCGTGGCGGGCAGATGCCGCATGAGCCTGCGCGCCATATCCAGCCGCCGGGCTGGCGGCTCCGCCACGGGGGCAAGCCGTTCAAGCGCGTTCTGAAGCATGTACACACCCGTACGGCCGTACGGGGCATAGACCATGAGCCCCATGCCGCCCCCGGGCGCCAGCACGCCCACAAGGGCCGCAAGCCCGGCATCCGGGTCGGGCAGGTGATGCAGCACGCCGCAGCAGTCGATATAATCGAACGGGCCGGACACCGTGGCGGCGAGATCCGTCAGATCCCCCCGGACGAAGCGCATGTTCTCCAGCCCCCGCACCGCAGCGCGGGCACGGACCGTGTCCAGCGCCGCCACCGATCGGTCAAGGCATACGACCTCCCCCTCCCGCCCCGCGCGCGCCATGTGGGTGGCCAGCATGATCGCGCCATCACCCGTGCCGCAACCCGCCACCAGCACGCGCAGCGGCAGGGAACGGGGGCGGGTCGCGCCGAATACCCAGTAATCGATCTCACGCAGGTGGCTGGGACTGCCGATCAGCAGCCTGCCCTTCTCCTCACGCGGGTCGCGGGCGGGATAGGGGTAATGCTCGTACTGGGCCTGCAACCCGGCGTCACGCGCATCCCCCGGGCCGGTGGCATCGCTTTCGTGGCTGGTCATGATACGGGCCTCAGCGCGGCAGGAGCCTGCCGCGCTGCCATGCTTCGGCGGCGTCCTCGGCGCTCATGCCGTCATTGCGCATGGCGTGGTCCAGCGCGCTCACCACCTTGTTGCCCAGCGTCAGTTCATCCAGTTCGTCCAGCAGGTCCGAATCCATATCTGCACGGATGGCCGAACGGATCAGGATCCGCGCCTCCTGTTCCGGACCACAGGCGGTTTTGGGGTCTTCAAGCTGGGTCAGGCGGTTGCCGTAATACACGAAGGAAGGCTGCCATGCGGGAATGATTTCAGGCAGGCCCTTTTCCAGCACATGCGCCGCATGTCCGAACGCTTCCTCATCGGGGCGGGCCGCGATGGTGTAGCCCGCCTCCGTCAGGTCATAGGCCGCCACCACCTGCCTGACGCGATCCAGGACCGAAGCCGGGGCCACGATTTCCCGCCCGATCACGTCACCCGCCGCCGCCAGATCCGCAAGCGACGTGATGCCGGTCCCCGCCGCGTCGGGCACGCCGCAGCCAAAGACGGGACGGTACAGTTGCCCGAACGCCTGCATGCCCAGATCGGGGGCAAGGAAGGCGGCATCCACCTCTGGCAGCCAGGCGGAGACGAACAGATCCACGTCGCCGCGGCGCATATGCTCCAGCATTTCCGCGTGCGGGGTCACAACGTATTCTATTTCAAGCTCGTAGGCTTCCAGCACGCGGGCCACGGCGGCGGCGGATGCCTGTTGTACGGTCGTGTCCAGATGCCCGAGGGTCACGGTTGTCATGTCATTTCATTCCTTGAAGGGGATAGGCCTGGCCTGTCAGCCCTGCGGCTGGGGCGCCTGCGCGCGCACCGGCTTTATGGGCGCGTCGCGCTGGGGGGCGGCGGGCGGGACGGCATAGTCAAACACCACGGTCGCGATGACATAGGGTGCGGCGAATTTCTTGAACGCTTCATGCGCGGGGTCGAAATAGGCCGGGTCGGTCACCACCGGGCGGCCAACGTAATAATTACGGTCCCCTTCCGAGCGGAACGTGACCACGAAGGCCTGCTGCAACCCTTCATCCGCGCCCTCGCCACTGATCTGGGCGCCGGTCTCGATGGTGCTGATGACGGGGGCGCCGTCCTCGCGCCGCGAAATCTGGCGCAGCGCCATGAACCGCCGCACGACTTCGGCGCGCTGGGCGTCGGTTATGGTCGGCAGGAAACGCAGCAGGACGATATGACGCACGGTGCCCGCATGGAAACCGGCGGAGGTGAAGGTACGCAGCCCGATCCGTGCCGCCATGAGCCGCTGGGCGCGCGTGGCGTCGCTGAGCGGGGAGTCGGCCGGGGCGACCTGGGCCGCCGGGGCGGAGGTGGGCAGCGTATCCGCATGCGCGGCAGCCCCCAGCAACACGCCGCCTGCGGCCAGTAGCCCGGCGGCATGCGTTTTTATGTACTGAACCGTCATCCTGTCCGTCTTTGTTCCTGTCATCAAGGGGGTGACACCATCAGGCCGTAGCGGCCCTGAGCCGGGCGAATTTGCGCTGGCGCATCTGCAGCAGGTGGTACATCCCCGCCGCCAGCAGGGCATGCAGCCGCCCATGCGGTGTCCAGCCGATTGTCTTGAGAATCATGCCCGTGACCCGCGCGGCATGGCGCGGCTGGTAAAAACGCAGCGCGCGCGACATATAGCCCGCGATGCAGCGCTTGTGGTCATAGGGCATGCCGGGGGGTTCGTTTGTCGTATGGAAGGCGGAGGCGAGTTCATCATCCTCACTTTCCGTCACACGGCCCATGGCGATACGGGTGCGCTGCCACACACCCAGATGCTCCCGCCGCAGGTAGCGCTGCATATGGTCGTAGAACAGCTTGAAATGGCGGTATTCATCCGCCGCGATCTGCCTGCATATCGCCTCCAGCAGCGGTTCGTGCGTGGCGTCGGCCAGGGCGGTATAGAAAGACGAAGTCCCGGTTTCCACCATGCAGCGCGCGATCAGTTCCCCCGTGCGTGAGCCGCGTATGGACGCATCCACGTCCACATCCAGCCGGTAGGACTGCCGGTAGCGCGTGAACGCCGCCATATAATCCCATGACGGGTCGGCCAGCATCGCCCACCGGCCCAGCGCGTCGCCATGCTGGACCTCCTCCTGCGCCCAGTTATCCGCCGCCTGACTGAAATCAGGGTCATCGGCGAACACGTTCTTCAGGTAGTGGGCATAGTCAAGACTGTTGCGCTCAACGACCGAAGCGGCCTTGACCAAGGGGACGATTTCAGGGTCCACCCGCTGCGGGTCGAAACGGTCCCAGTTCATCTGTTCAATGCGCCAGTGTTTCATCGCGACCTGTCTTCTGCATGTTCTCCAATAACGGCATCGGGCACCTGCCTTTGCCAGGGAGGACATGACACATGTTTCACGTTTACGCCAATCCCGCGCGCTCTCCCCCTGTCACAGCGGTCCCATATCGTGCTAGGGGCGTTGCCCGACACCGCCAATAAGAAAGACAGATTGGGTCGCCATATGAACATTCACGAATATCAGGCAAAGGCGCTGCTGCGCTCCTACGGCATGCCCGTGCCTGAAGGACGTGCTGCCACCACCACGGATGAAGCTGTAACGGCCGCCCGCGCACTTGGTGCGCCGGTTACCGTGGTCAAGGCACAAATTCACGCCGGGGGGCGTGGTGCCGGACATTTTGCCGGCAAGCCCGAAGGCAAGGGCGGCGTACGTCTGGCCCGCAGCATCGATGAGGTCACGGACGCGGCTTATGCCATGCTGGGTCAGGTGCTGGTCACGCAGCAGACCGGACCTGCGGGCCGTCTTGTCCGCACGCTGTATGTCGAATCCGGCTGCGACATTGCGCGTGAGCTGTATTTTTCCCTGCTGGTGGACCGCTCGACCGGGCGGCTGGTCATCGTCGCCTCGCCTGATGGCGGCATGGAAATCGAGGAAGTGGCCGCCCATACGCCCGAGCGTATCTTCAAGGAAAACATCGACCCCGCGAAGGGCCTGTGTGATTACCAGTCCCGTGGCCTGGCGGTGCGCCTTGGGCTGAAGGGCCGCGAAATCCGTGCGTTCCAGAACGTGGTGCGCGCCGCCTACACCGCCTTTACCGACCTTGACGCCGCGATTGTGGAAATCAACCCGCTGGTCGTGACCGGGGCGGGCGACCTGCTGGCGCTCGACGCCAAGATGTCTTTCGATGACAACGCCCTGTTCCGCCACCCTGAAGTGGCGAACCTGCGCGACGAGCATGAAGAAGACCCCCGCGAGCGCGAAGCCGCCGAATACGGGCTGGCCTATGTGGGGCTGGATGGCAATATCGGCTGCATGGTCAATGGCGCGGGCCTGGCCATGGCGACGATGGACATCATCAAGATGGAGGGCGAAGAGCCCGCCAACTTCCTCGATGTCGGCGGTGGCGCATCGAAGGAGCGGGTGGCGGCCGCCTTCCGCATCCTGATCGGCGACCCCAAGGTGCGTGGCATTCTTGTCAACATCTTCGGCGGCATCATGCGCTGCGACGTGATCGCGGAAGCCATCATCGCCGCCTCGCACGAAACGGGTCTGAACGTGCCGCTGGTGGTCCGTCTGGCGGGCACGAATGTCGAACGCGGCAAGGCGCTGCTGGCTGAATCCGGCCTGACGATCATCCCCGCCGACGATCTGGGCGACGCCGCCCGCAAGATCGTAACCGCCGTCCGTAATGCCGGAGCCTGAGTGAATGTCCATTCTCGTCAACCGTTCCACCAAGGTGATCACGCAGGGCTTTACCGGCGCGCAGGGCACCTTCCACACCGAGCAGGCCATTGCCTACGGCACCCGCATGGTCGGTGGCGTCACCCCCGGCAAGGGGGGGAGCCTTCACCTTGGCCTGCCGGTCTTCGACACCGTCGTCCAGGCGCGTGAGGCCACGGGGGCCGAGGCCTCCGTCATCTATGTGCCGCCCGTGGGGGCCGCCGACGCCATTCTGGAGGCCATAGCAGCCGGCATCCCGCTGATCGTGTGCATTACCGAAGGGATTCCGGTGCAGGACATGGTGCGCGTGCGCGCCGCCCTGGAACAGTCGGACAGCCTGCTGATCGGCCCGAACTGTCCCGGCATCATCACGCCCGATGAATGCAAGATCGGCATCATGCCCGGCCCCATCCACCGCCGCGGGCATGTGGGCATCGTCTCGCGCTCCGGCACCCTGACCTATGAGGCCGTGGCCCAGACCTCCGCCATTGGCCAGGGGCAGAGCACCTGCGTCGGGATCGGCGGCGACCCGGTCAAGGGCATGGACTTTACCGATGTGCTGGAGCGCATGATCGCGGATCCGGACACCCATTCCATTGTCATGATCGGGGAAATCGGCGGCACGTCGGAAATCGAGGGCGCGGAGCTGATCCGCGCCAGCGGCACGCGCAAGCCGGTCGTCGGCTTCATCGCCGGCGCCACCGCACCGCCCGGCCGCCGCATGGGCCATGCGGGCGCCGTGATTACCGGCGGCCACGAAACCGCCAGCGCGAAGATCGAAGCCCTGCACGAAGCCGGTGTGCATGTCTCACCCAGCCCGGCGGAACTGGGCACCACGCTGGCGCGCGTACTGGGCTGAACCCGGCAGTACCGCAGCCATCATGAACCGGGCACGGACCGGGGCGGACCACCGCCCCGGTCGCGTCGCGCCGTGCCATAAATTATAAATATGATGGTGTTCGGCCCGGTTATATGGCACAGGCAGAACGGTTTTTTCACATCATGACCGCCAGAGGATCACGACCGATGCCCGATGGGAGCCGCCCGGACACCCTGCACGCGCACGCTGGCCACACCAGCCTGCCCCCCGTAAGGACAGACTGGACGCGTGATGAAGTCGCGGCCCTGATGGCGCTGCCCTTTCCCGACCTGCTCTACCGTGCGCAGACCGTGCATCGCGCCCGGTTCGACCCCACGGAAATGCAGATTTCTACCCTGCTGTCGATCAAGACCGGCGGCTGCCCCGAAGACTGCGCCTATTGCCCGCAGAGCGCGCAGCATGAAGACGGCAGCGTCAAGGCCAGCCGCCTCATGGCGGTGGAGGCGGTGCTGAAGGAAGCCCGCGCCGCCAAGGCCGCCGGGGCCACGCGCTTCTGCATGGGGGCGGCATGGCGCAGCCCGAAGGACCACGACCTGCAGACCGTATGCGCCATGGTGAAGGGCGTGAAGGAACTGGGGCTGGAAAGCTGCGTGACCCTGGGCATGCTCGATAACGGGCAGGCGCATAGGCTCAAGGCGGCGGGGCTGGATTACTACAACCACAATATCGACACCTCGCCCGAATACTATGGCGACATCATCTCGACCCGCACCTTTCAGGACCGGCTCGACACGCTCGATAACGTGCGTGACGCCGGCATCAATGTCTGCTGTGGCGGCATTGTTGGCATGGGGGAAAACAGCACCGACCGCGCGGGCATGATCGCAGCACTCGCCACCCTGCCCCAGCACCCCGAAAGCGTGCCGATCAACATGCTGGTGCGCGTGGAGGGCACGCCTCTGGCCCAGCAGACGGATGAGACGGTGGACCCGATCGAATTCGTGCGCACCATCGCCGCCGCCCGCATTACCATGCCCGCCAGCCGCGTGCGTCTTGCCGCCGGGCGCGAGGACATGAGTGACGAGGCCCAGACCCTGTGCTTCATGGCGGGGGCCAATTCCATTTTCTATGGCGAACGCCTGCTCACCACCCCCAATCCCGCCGCCACGCGCGACCGGCAGTTGCTTGACCGGCTGGGCATGCATACATCCCATAAACAGGGCTGAACCCGACGCAGCCGGCGCGGGGCCGGCAGGGGCATGTTCCCGCGCTGGCCCTGTCCGGTCGCGTGCATTACGAAATCTGGAACATGTCCTACACGGTAAAGGAAATTTTCCCCACCCTTCAGGGGGAAGGGGCACAGGCTGGCCGCACGGCGGTATTCTGCCGTTTCGCGGGGTGCAACCTGTGGTCCGGCCTTGAACGGGACCGTGACAAGGCGACCTGCCGGTTCTGTGATACGGATTTTATCGGTACCGATGGCATGGGTGGCGGTCGCTTCGCCACAGCCGCGCAGCTTGCCGATGCCATAGCCGCCACCTGGCCCGGACAGGATGATGAGCCGGGCTTTGTCGTCTTTACCGGGGGCGAGCCGCTGCTCCAGCTTGACGCGCCGCTGATTACCGCGCTGCATGCGCTCAACCTTGAAATCGCGGTGGAAACCAACGGCACCCTTCCGGCTCCCGCCGGAATCGACTGGCTTTGTGTCAGCCCCAAGGCCGGGGCGGCCCTTGTGCTAAAAAGCGGGGATGAGCTGAAACTCGTCTACCCGCAACCCGGCCTGCCGCCCGATCGTGTCGCGGATCTGGATTTCAGGCAGTTCTGGCTCCAGCCGATGGATAACGCCCATCGTGACCTCAATACCGCGGCGGCGGTCGATTACTGCATGCATCACCCGCAATGGCGTCTATCATTGCAGACCCACAAGCTGATCGGGATACCCTGACATGAGCGTTCCCCCGCCCCCTTCCCACCCTGAAAACGAAGCCGCGCTGGTCCTGTTCTCCGGCGGGCAGGATTCCGCCACCTGCCTTGCATGGGCGCTGTCGCGTTTTGGCCGGGTGGAAACGCTGGGTTTCGATTACGGGCAACGCCACGCGGTCGAACTGGAATGCCGCGCCACACTGCGTGACGGCATGGCGATTGAAAACCCCACATGGGCGCAGCGCCTGGGTGCTGACCACACGCTCGATCTGGCCGCCCTTGGCACCGTATCGGACACCGCGCTGACCCGTGAATCCGAGATCGCCATGGCCGAAGGGGGGCTGCCCAACACCTTCGTACCCGGTCGCAACCTTATTTTCCTGACCTTCGCCGCCGCCCTCGCGGCCCGGCGCAACATCCGCCATATCGTGACCGGCGTGTGCGAAACCGATTATTCAGGCTACCCCGACTGCCGCGACGATACGATCAAGTCCCTGCAGGTTACGCTCAATCTGGGCATGGACAGCCACTACATCATCCAGACCCCGCTCATGTGGATCGACAAGGCCCAGACATGGGAACTGGCCCTCCAGCTTGGCGGCAACGCCCTCGTCCGGCTCATCAACCGTGAAAGCCATAGTTGCTATCTCGGCACGCGCGGCACGCTGCATGCATGGGGCCATGGCTGCGGCACCTGCCCGGCCTGCCTGCTGCGCAAGGCGGGGTGGGAACGCTTCATGGCGGAACACCACCATGTTTGAACTGGTCTTTACCCGCCGTTTTTCCATGGCGCACCGCCTGCTGGCCGGGGGGAGCGAGCGCTGCGCCCTGCCCCACGGCCATAACGAATATATCCGCGCCAGCCTGCGCGCCACGAACCCCCGGCCGCTCGACGGTCACGCCAACATGGTCCTGCCATTCCAGCGCGCGAAGGAAACGTGGCATGGCTTCATAGACGGCCATGTCGATCACGCGCTGCAACTGGCTGAACATGACCCCCTGCTGGACTGGTTCGCCCGGCATGAACCGCAGCGCGCCCGGCGCATACTGGTCACACCCGGCGACCCCACGACCGAACTGGTGGCCTGCCTGCTCATGGCCAAGCTGAACACCTTCCTTGCCCATGACGGGGGCATACTGACCTGCGCCACCCTCGAAATCGAGGAAACGCCCACCAACACCGTCCGCTACAGCGGCGATCCCCTGGCCGTACTGCCCCAGCCCCGCCCCGCCGCGCGCTGCTGGTGGCAACGCGCGGACATGACCATTGCCGATACCTGATCCATCCCCACCGCTGAAAGGCCCCGTCGCACCCATGTCAGCTCTTGCCCGTTATCGTCAGGAATGGTTTGGCAACATCACGCGTGACACGCTGGCCGGCATGGTCGGGACGTTCGCGCTGATACCGGAGGTCATCGCATTCGCGTTCGTGGCGGGCGTGGACCCCGCGGTCGGGCTGTATGCATCGTTTGTCATAAGCGTCGTGATCGCCCTGACCGGCGGCAGGCCGGGCATGATCTCGGGGGCCGCGGGTTCGGTCGCCCTCGTGGCCGCGGCCATGGTGCGCGCGCATGGCGTGCAGTACCTGCTGGCGGCGACCCTGCTGTGCGGGCTGTTGCAGGTCATATTCGGCATCCTGCGGCTGCATGTGCTCATGCGCTACGTCTCGCGCCCCGTGCGCACCGGGTTTGTCAACGCGCTGGCCATCCTGATCTTTTCCGCGCAGATCCCGCACATGCTGCATGTAACGTGGCACAGCTACGCCATGATCGCGCTGGGGCTCGTGATCATTTATTCCGTGCCGCGCGTCTTCTCCGCCATTCCTTCGCCCCTCATCTGCATTGTGGTGCTGACGGCGGTGTCCGTTCTTTATCCCATGCCGCTGCATACCGTGGCCGACCTTGGCCGCCTGCCCGACAGCCTGCCGCACCTGATCTGGCCGGACGTGCCGCTGTCACTTGCCACGCTTGAGGTGATCGCGCCCTACGCGCTGGCCATGGCCAGCGTGGGCATGCTCGAATCCATGATGACCGCCCGCGTGGTGGATGACATGACCGAAACCCACAGCAGCAAGCGGCAGGAATGCGTGGGGCTTGGGGTGGCCAACATCGCCGTCGGCCTGTTTGGCGGCATCGCGGGCTGTGGCATGATCGGGCAGACGGTGGGAAACCTGCGCTACGGCGGACGGGGCCGACTGTCCACCTTTGTAGCGGGGGCGTTCCTGCTGCTGCTTATGGTCGTGCTGCGGCCATGGGTGGCGCAAGTGCCGGTAACGGCGCTGGTCGCGATCATGATCATGGTGTCGGCCAGCACGTTTTCATGGTCATCGCTGCGGGATCTGGCGCACCATCCACGCACCACCAGCGTTATCATGCTCGCGACCGTCGCGGTCGTTGTCGGCACGCATGACCTGGCGGCGGGCGTCGCGGTGGGCGTACTGCTCAACGGCCTGTTCTTCGCCTTTCAGGTTTCCAGCATGCTGTCTGTCAGCAGCACGCTTTCCGCCGATGGCGGCAGCCGGGCCTATAAGGTGGACGGGCAGGTCTTCTTCGCCTCATCCGACAGCTTTACCGATGCCTTCGACCTGCATGACACGGCGCGCACCATCACCATCGACCTGACACAGGCCCATCTGTGGGACATGACGGCCGTGAGCGCGCTGGAGGAACTGGTGGGCAGGCTGGAAGCCCAGGGCAAGCAGGTACGGCTGACCGGCCTGAACCGCGCCAGCACTTCCCTGCTCGAACGCCATACCGCCCTGCAGTCACAGGGCTAATCCCCCATCTCCTGGGGCATGCCGTCCTATTTGGTATGCGCCGGGGGTTCGGGCCGGGCGAAGGGGTCCACCCCCGCTGATGCACCGGCCAGTTTGGCCCAGCGATCCGCCATGACGGTATCGCCCGCCTGCCGCGCGCTCTGGCTGGCGCGGGCATAAAGCTGTAAGGCGGCCTGCCCGTCGCCCGCCCTGTCAGCCGCGCGGGCCGCAACACCCAGCGCACGGGCCATGTCGCGATACGCCACCTGCTGCTGGCGGATCGTGGCGGCCTGCAGGGCGTCCTGCCATGCGGTTCGCGCATCGCCATTGGTCGCCAGCAGGTTACGGGCCGCGATTTCCTTCGCATCCGCGTTCCAGTTCGGGGGGATCCTGCCTGCCAGCGTCGCGAAATAGGCCGCGACGGAGGCCAGTGTTGCATGGTCCGCACTGTCATCGGCAATCAGGCCACGAATGAACTGACCCTTTTCCGCAATATCCGAATCCTGCGCGCCCGCCGCCCGGGTGGCGGCGGCGGCGGCTTCCGGATCGCGGCCAAGACGGTGCAACGCGCCAGCCTGCACCAGATCCAGCCCGGCATCATCGCCGGACTGCCCGCGCACCACCAGCGCCGCCCGCGTCGCCGCGATGGTGCCCAGCGCGTCCTGCGGCCGGTTGGCGTCAAGCTGGACCGTGGCCAGATTATAGCCCGAATCCCCTATCGCCGTAACGTCGTCACGTGCCAGCGCACGCTCGCCCGCGGTGCGATACTGCTGTTCCGCCACCGCAAGGCGGTCAAGGCTCACGGCTTCACCCGCCGTATCCATGGCCTGCGACAGCGTCGTGTCCGTGGGGGCGGAAGACTGCTGCCCCCCGCCACATCCCGCCAGCGCAAGGACGAACACCACGGCCGCATAGTCCTTTTTCATGGTCATGGCTGCACCCTCTGCGCCGGGAGGCGGTGCCCGTGCGTCACTTTTTTCGAACTGCCACCCAGTATCCACAGCCCGCGCATCTGATCGACCAGCTTTTCCAAGCTGCTGACTGTACTCTGCGCCTGCACCAGAAGGACCGGAAGCTGCTGGCTGGCATCCTGCAGGTTGCGGGTGATGGCGGGCGTTGCGTTGCTCAGGTCACCCGTGGCTTTCTGCACGTTGGTCATGCTGGCATTGGCCTTGTCCATCACACTGGCAAGCTGCTTTTCAATGGGTGTGAGCTGGCCGATCGTGGCGTCGAGCGTCGTGATCATCTGCTCGGCCTGGCGGATCAGGTCGTCATTGGTCATGAGACGCCCGATGGACCCCTTGCCCGCATGCATGTCGGTAATGGTCGCATCCAGTGTCGCCATCATGTGCTGGGCGTTATCGAGAACAGGAATGACGCGATCGCGGATATCGCTGAAGGTCTGGGTGATGGTGTCCGCCGGGTTGGGCGCGTTGGTGGCGCTCAGCACGGCATAGCTCCAGTTCAGCTTGTCGCCCACCCCACGCGAGATGTCGATATAGCTGGCCCCGGCCACCACGAAACGCTTGCGGATGATGGCCGTGCTGTCACGGCGGATATAGGGTTCGATATCGGGGTCGATTTCCGCAATGGCGTACATGCCGCCCGAGGGATTGATGCGCACGCGCCGCACCGTCCCGGCGTGAATGCCCATCACCTCCAGATCATCGCCCACGGACAGGCCGCTCACGCCATTTTCCGGCAGGACGATCCGCAACCGGCCCGCTGGCGTAAGCCAGTCATGCAGTACGCCGGCCTCGATCACGGCGCCGAACAGGATGACAAGGGAGACCAGGACAAGAACCCCGACCCATTCATCCGCGTAACGGACACGCACCAGTTGCCGGAGCCCGTCTGACTGTTGTTTCTGGACCATTACACCACCCGCATGGAAAAAAGACCTTCGTCAAGAAGGCGCATGTGGAGATTCACCGCCTTGCGATATTCACGCCAGGCCGCCGCGGAGCGGACGAACCATAACACGCCACAGCCCCGGTCCCGCGCGGCGGTGATCGTTTCAAAAAACGGCAGCACGCTCTCTTCGGGCAGGGTGTCGGATATATCTTCCAGCACCAGCAGCTCCGGCCGCCCGAGGAAGGCCCGCACACAGGCCGCGCGCGCCAGATCGGCGGCCGAAAGGCGGTCCGGCGCGGTAATAGGCAGGCCGGGAAGGCCGAAGGCATGCCCCAGCCGGGTCGCGTGCTCCACGACATCCTCGAACGTATCGGTCGTATGGTAGAGCTGCGGCAGCATGATGTTGAGATGCGTGCCGAACAGGTTGAGCCAGCTCCCGTGGCGCGAAATGCGGCCGATGCGCCCCCGCAGGGCGTTAAGCTGCCTGTCGCGCAGCGTACTCCAGTCCAGCCCCATGAAGCTGACACTGCCCTGCGCAAGCGAAACCATGCCCGAGCACAGATCCGCGAATATGGCGGCCCGCGCGCTGTCGCGACAGTCGATCACCACGCATTCACCGGGCATCATGCGCAGGTTGTAGGGCGCGGGCATCAGGCCGCTTTCCTCGAACGTGGGCACGGCGTCGCGCAGTTCCAGCAGGGGAGCGTTCGCTGTCATGATCAGAAATCCAGCATGAAGAGGATATTGACCACCAGCACCAGCATGATCCCGCGCGCGAAGCCGCGTGGCATGATGGTGGCCATCGTGTCATTGCTGCTGACCGTCAGGCCCGTGATGCACGCGCCCAGCCCCACGAAGAACCCGACCAGCACGAATTTCAGCGGAATGACCAGGTAATCCCACGTTGTCATAGCGGCAAGGACGTTGAAGAAGAATGTCCATACCGATGATGTGATGGCGCCATTGGCATGGGCCACCACGAACCCCATGAGCAGCGACACGACGGAAAAGATCATGCCCAGCGTGAAACCGCCCACCGTGAACGCGAACGTGCGCGGCATGACCAGCGCGAGGAAGGGGTCGATGCCGCGCGCCTGCAGGCTGCGCACCTCGCCGCCCAGAACCAGCATCCCGATCTCGGTCAGCGACAGCATGCCGCTACGCCCCATCAGGATGATGCCCACAAGAATGGGCGAGATTTCGCGCACCAGCACCGAAACGAGAATGGAGCCCGTCATCTGCGCCATTCCGGCATAGCCAAGCCAGTATGCCGCCTGTGATACGACCATAAGGCCCGTCAGCGTCGCCGTGATCACGATGCTCAGGAAACCACCGCCGATCACCTGCCGCAGCGTTGCGCGGAATTCGTACAGAACCGGCCTGCGCCATGAATTGGGGCGCAGGCTTTCACGCAGGGTGCCCCACCCGGCCCCGATCAGCAGCAGCGTGAAACGGACCTGATGGCGCGTCAGCCGCCCGATGCTGGCCAGCCATGGCGCGAAACGCCGCAGCATGAGCACGATGCGACCGCCCTCATCGGACGGGGGCGAGGCCACGGGCGACGCGGGCGCGCCCTTGCCCGCCTGCGCGCTGCCGGGGGGGAGGCCGTCCGTCATCGCCGCCCGGCCAGCACATAGGTACGGGTCAGGCCCACGCCGGGGATAAAGAAGCGCCCGCGCTCACGGAACAGGAAGTTCTGCCGCAAGGCGAGATAGACATCCTCCGTCACCTGGATGGTGCCGACATCGGGCGCGCCCTGCGCCATCATCTCGGCCATGCCCATGGCGTCGCCCCACAGGTTGAACGCCTGCGGCTCCTTGCCCAGCATGCCGCCGAAGACCGGCCCCACATCAATCCCGATACGGAATACGGGGTCCAGATCCGCCTTGGCCAGCATGGACAGCGTGTTCTCGCGCATCATCAGCGCCGCGTTGGCGATACGGTACGCGGCCCCCTTGTCCGGCGTGCGCGAGCAGCCCGCGACACAGACCACCCGGTGCCCGAGCATACGGATGGAATACAGCCCGCATTGATGGGCAATGTCCTGCAACAGGCCCGCCATCGTATCAATCAGCTTGATGTTGGCGGTGGGGTCGTTCTGGGCCGTCATCACCATATCGGACAGGCTGATGACCATGATGCCGACGGCGGGATAGAAACCATCCACCCCGCTCAGGTCGGCCGGGGCCTGCTGCTGGCCGCTCATGGCCAGCGCGCCGGGCGCCAGCAGGAAGCCCTGGCTGGGGTCGTGCGGTTCCTCATCGACCGTGGGTTCGCCTTCCAGCTCCTCCTTCGCCGCGGCGACGGCCGTGTAATGCTGGGCGGAAAAACGGGCCGCCGCGACACCGGCGATCATGTCCACGAAATGCGACACCATATCCGCCCGTGGCGCATCTTCCAGCGTGATGACGCCCACGGGCCCGCTCGCGCCCTGAATGGGGTTGCAGAACAGGGATTTGCTGCCGAAGCTGCGCATGTACACGCGGTAGAAGGCGGATGTGCGCCCATCATCCGCCGCGCTGGTGATCGCCAGCGGATCCCCATGGGATACGGCGTCGAAAAAGCTCTTGAGGTCGGTCGTCCCCATTTCGAAGCCACCGGAATGCACGTCCTGCTGCCGGTCATAGGAATCGATGCACATGAGCGTGCGCCCATCATGCAGGATGCGCCATATGGCCGCGCGACGGGCATGGGACTGGTCGGCCAGCGCCTCGGTCAGGATAAGGGCGTTATCCTCGGGGTTGAACAGTTCGGGATACGCGGCGACGGATTGCAGGGCATGGCTCTCGTAATTGGCCACGGCATGGGACTGCAGGATCTCGCGGCGCAGGCGCTCGCTCCTGCGGGCCTGGAGGAACAGCATGAACCCCAGCCCCGACGCCATGAGCACGACAAGAATGGAAAACAGGAGATTCTGCCGCCCCGACGCCAGCGCGAAGCGTGAAAAATCATCCTCCGGCGCGACCAGCAGCAGCACCCAGCTATCCTTGCCCACCGGCAGGTTCGCCGTAATGGTGACATAGCTCCTGTCGTTTACGCGCACCGTCCGCGCGCCAAAGCCATGGACGCGGTACTGATCGAACGCCTTGGTCATGACCGGAAAGCGGGTGGGGTCGATCACCATCTTCATCGGGTCACCATTGGCCCGGACCAGCGTTTCCTCCATGCCGTGCCCGGCCAGGACGTGGCCGTCATGGTCCAGCAGGATGGCGTTACCGCTTTCCCCGATCTTGAGCGAGTTCAGGAATTTGTTCAGGTGATCGAGGGAGATGTTGATGGCATAGACATGCGTCCTGTCATCCTGCCCCTTATACGGCACGGCGGAGGTGAGGATCAGCTGGCGGGTGACTTCTACCACGTAGGGGTGTGTCCAGAACTCCTGCCCGGCCTTGACCGTATCGGCAAACCAGCTATGGCCGCGCGGGTCGTAATCACCCGCCGCCGTCTGCCACTGCCGTATGACCTTGTCCTGCGCGTCGCGCAGTTCGTGGGCGAACGTGGCCTTGCCCGTTCCGCGGTTCTGCAGGGTGGTGACGGCAACGCCCTGATTGTTTTCACCACGTTCGAGCGTGCTGAAATTTCCGTCGCTATCAGCCAGGTAGAAGGACTGGATCTGCGGCACGTTGCGCAGCATGGTGCTGCTGTAGCCATTGAATATTTTCTGCTCGACGACCGGTGCGCCATGTTCGAGCATGTCGCGCGCCACGATGGCCCCGGCCGAGGCCGGCATGAGGAAGGAACTGACTTCCTTGGCGATATAATCCTGCTGGCTGACCAGCAGGTCATGCGTCAGGGCGAGCGCGCCCGTGCGGGCCGTCTGGTAGGAATGCCACCCCACCCCCGCGATAATGGCGATGACCGAAACCACCCCGGCGACGGGAATGCCAATATGAAACAGGAAGCGCCGGAACTGGTCGGAAGGGGCAATCGTGGGATCGACAATCTCGTCCGTGGACAATGCTCTCTTCCTGTTCAAGACATCAGGTACGGTGTGTTTGCAGACCCTAGACCAGACATACCGCGCCGACCAAACCCTTTATGGCCTGCATATGGTTCAACCCAGCCATAGCGGATCGGACAGACGTTCGATAAACGCCCGGTGGGCCGCGATTTCCGCTTCATCGGGCCTGACCCGCACCGGCACGTGCCCCGGCGGGCGCACGTAATTGTAACTGGCGATGCCGCCGCCGTCCTCCTCCACCGCCAGGCCCAGCCCGCGCTGCCTGCCGCCGGTCAGTTCCAGATAGACCGCCGCCAGCAGCTTGCAGTCCAGCAGGGCGTTATGGGTGGTACGTTCCGACAGGTCGATGGAAAAACGCCTGCACAGCGCATCGAGGCTGTTGGGCATGCCGGGAAACCGCTCCCGCGCCATGTCGAGCGTATCGACCATGCGGCCCATATCCAGTTCCGGCAGGCCGGCGCGGGTCAGTTCCGCGTTCAGGAAGCCGAAGTCGAACCGTGCGTTATGGGCAATCAGGGCGTCACTGCCGATGAACGCCGTGAACTCCTGTGCGATCTGGGCGAATTTGGGTTTGCCTTCCAGGTCGGCGCGGGTGAAGCCATGCACGCGGGAGGCTTCCTCGGGCACGTCGCGTTCGGGGTCGATCAGGACATGGAAATTCCGCCCCGTGGGCAGGTCGCCCATCAGCTCCAGCGCCGCGATCTCGATCACCCGGTCGCCCTTGAGCGGATCAAGCCCGGTGGTTTCCGTATCGAACAGGATCGTGCGTTTCATGTCTGCTTCCTTCCGGCCCGCGCCCGTGTGGCCATCGTGCCCGCGCGCATGGCGCGCAGCAGGCGCTGGACCTGGCGCACCGTATCATGGCGCGACAGTCCCGTTTCTATCACCACATCGGCCCGGCGGCGGCGGTGGGCGTCCGGCATCTGGCGGGCCAGCACGGCGTCAAGCTGCTCAGGCGTCATCCTGCCGCGCCGCATGACCCGCGCGCGCTGGACCCGCGCGGGCGCGCTGACAACGACCACGGCGTCACAGGCCCGTTCGGCCCCGGTCTCGAACAGCAGGGGGATGTCCAGCACGACCCAGCGGCAGCCATCGCGCCGCGCGCGCTGGAGGAAGCGTTCACGCGCCCTGCGCACCATCGGGTGGAGGATCCCCTCCAGGCCGTGAATGATGGCGGGATCCGACAGCGCCACGCGCCGCAGCATTCCCCGGTCCAGCACCCCGTCATGCACCGAACCGGGCACCAGCCTGCCAATGGCGGGCAGCGCGCGGCCATGCGGCGCCTGAAGGGCGCGGACCTCCGCATCCGCATCGAACACCCGCACACCCGCCCGGCGGAACAGGGTGGCGGTGGTGGACTTGCCCATGCCGATGCCCCCGGTCAGCCCCAGCACCCGCATGCGCCGCCGGTCAGCCCGTGCGGGAGGCATGCAGGTCCGCATCAAGCAGGGCCTCGACATCCGGCCCGATTTCCGGTGTCACACCAAACCATTTGTGAAATCCCAGCCCCGCCTGGTGGATCAGCATGCCCAGCCCGTCAACATGACGCAGGCCGTGCGCCGCGGCCAGCCTGAGCAGCGCGGTCTGCCGGGGCACGTAAACGATGTCACACACCACCAGCGCCCTGTCGGCCTGCCCCAGATCCAGTGGGAATGCCCCGTCCGCCGCCCCTTCCATGCCGATGGAAGTGGTATTGACCAGCAGGGTGCACTCCGTCAGCACCTCGCCAGCCCGCGCCCAGTCGATCACCCTGACCCCGGGAAGTGAGGCCGCAAGCGTTTCGGCGCGCGCGCGGGTACGATTGGCGATGATGACGCTCACCCCCCGGTCCAGCAGGCTGGCCGCGATGGCGCGGGCAGCCCCCCCCGCGCCCAGCAGCAGGGCGAAGCCGCCGTGAACCGCGATCCCGTGCGCCTCGACATTGGCGACGAATCCATCCCCATCGGTGGAATAGCCCTCGATCCGGCCGTCGTCAGTGAAAACCAGCGTATTGACCGACCCGGAGCGTTCGGCCGAACGGTCCAGCCGGTCCACGATTCCGTAGGCCGATTCCTTATGCGGGATGGTGACGTTCACACCCCGGAATCCTGCCGCCTGAAGGCCACGGACCGCCGTATCGAACTGGCCCGGCCGGACAGGCAGCGGCACGTAGGCGCCATTGATCGCGCATTTGCGCAGCCAGAAATTATGCATGAGCGGTGAGCGCGAATGCGCGACCGGCCAGCCGATCACCCCGGCCAGAAGCGTATGCCCATCAATGCGCGGCGTGCGCTGCGTTGTTTTTTGCATAAGGTCCATCAGGCTGTCTGTTTACGTGAACCGGCACTCTGGCGGCTGAATTCGTCCCATGCGCGCGGCAGGATGCGCGCCAGGCGCGCGGCCCATTCCGCCTGCCCCCGCGCGGTGGACACCAGATCCTGGCGGATCTCGATTTCAAGATAGGGCAGGCCCCGCCCTTCGGCATGCACCGGCACGGTATAATCGCTGGCGTCCGTCAGCGCATAGGGCTCGTTGCTGCCCACGACCAGCCCTTCCTCCGCCGCCAGCAGGTCACGCACCCGCAGCCCGAATGCGGGATTGCGGTTGTGCAGCACGCCCGTATGCCACGGACGCACCTGTCCGTTCATGCATTCGGTAAAGCTGTGCAGGGAAACCAGCACGACCGGCAGGCCCACCTCCAGCCGGGCCGAGATTTCACTCTCGATCCGCTGGTGGTAGGGCAGGAATATCTCATCGACGCGCCGGCCCTCCTGGGCTGCGGTAATATCGACATTACCGGGCACATCCGTGCCATCGCTGCGCCGCACGATGGATGTCGGATGCCCCGGCGCACGGTTGCAGTCGATTACAAGACGGGAATAGGCCTGCTCGACCAGCACACAGCCCAACTGCTGCGCCAGCAGGCGACCCGTCTCGGCCATGCCGAGGTCACAGGCGATGTGGCGCGCCCGATCGGCCGCGCCCACCCCCAGATCCCCCAGTGCCGCGGGAATGGCCCGGCCGGCGTGGTCGCTGGCCAGCACGAACGGCAGGGTGGAGGCTGTAACGGGGTTTCCGGCGGCCGATGGACCGAACTGGATAACGGGCGGAGGATCATCCTGCGTCAGCAAACGTGACGGCTCTTGCGCAAGGGCTGCGTGCGGCATTGTGCGGGGCGTCCTCTGGCCGTGGGCGGATTGCGCAACGACCCTACAGCCCCTGCCGCATGAGTAAAAGACCCCGCACGACAACCCACATCCCGCAGGAATGATTGTATCTGACGGCCCACGTGGGTAGGGTGCGCGGCAACCATGGCGTTACGCCAACATGGTCCTTAATCACACTTTGGGGTAGCTGGAACACAGAATGCCGGGGAATGCGAAAACGCTGACGGATCAGGACGCGAACGGGGCCAACGCGCAATGGGGCGGACGCTTTGCCGGGGGGCCTGCGGCGATCATGCAGGACATCAACGCCTCCATCGGTTTTGACAGGGCGCTGTGGCGGCAGGATATCGCGGGATCCAAGGCCCATGCCGCCATGCTGGCCAGGACCGGCATCATCTCCGCCGAGGACGCGCGCGCCATTACCGATGGGCTGGACGAGATCGGGCGCGAGATCGCGGCGGGCACGTTCGCGTTCAGCACCGCGCTGGAAGATATTCACATGAATATCGAATCCCGCCTGTCCGACCGCATTGGCGAGGCGGGCAAGCGCCTGCACACCGCGCGTTCGCGCAACGACCAGGTCGCGACCGATTTCCGCCTGTGGGTGCGCGACGCGATCGACGGGCTGGACCAGCAGGCGGCCTCCCTCATGCGCGCGCTGGCCCGCCGGGCGCAGGAACATGCCGCGACCCCGATGCCCGGCTTCACCCACCTGCAGACGGCACAGCCCGTCACCTTCGGCCACCACCTGCTGGCCTATGTGGAAATGCTGGCCCGTGACCGGGGGCGGCTGGCGGATGCGCGGCGCAGGCTCAACGAATCCCCGCTGGGTTCGGCGGCCCTTGCGGGCACGTCGTTTCCCATCGACCGGGACATGACGGCAAAGGCCCTTGGCTTCGACCGCCCGACCGCCAATTCGCTCGATGCCGTGTCCGACCGCGATTTCGCGCTGGAATACCTGTCCGCCCTGTCCATCATGGCGGTGCATCTGTCGCGGCTGGCGGAAGAAATCGTGATCTGGTGTTCCGCCCCCTTCTCCTTCATCCGCCTGTCGGATGCGTTCACCACCGGCTCCTCCATCATGCCGCAAAAGCGCAACCCCGACGCGGCCGAACTGGTCCGCGCCAAGGGCGGGCGCATCACCGGCGCGCTGGTGGGGCTGCTGACGGTCATGAAGGGCCTGCCGCTGGCCTATGCCAAGGACATGCAGGAGGACAAGGAGCCCGTTTTCGCGGCGACCGACGCCGCCGCCCTGAGCCTTGCGGCCATGGATGGCATGATCCGGGATCTGAGCGTCAACGCCGAACAGATGCGCGCCTATGCCGGTTCGGGCTTTTCCACCGCCACCGACCTGGCGGACTGGCTGGTGCGCGTGCTGAAGGTTCCGTTCCGCACCGCCCATCATGTCACGGGCCGTCTGGTCGGCAGGGCGGAAGCACGTGGCGTGGGCCTGGCGGACCTGACGCTGGAGGAGATGCAGGCCGAGGAACCGGGCATTACCCGGGACATCTTCTCGGTACTCGATGTCGATTCCTCCATCGCCTCACGCACCAGCCATGGCGGCACCGCGAGTGACAACGTGCGCGCGCAGTCCGCGCGCTGGCTTGATATTCTGGGAGCGCAGAAATGACCCGCTTCACCACCCGCCACCGGCGCGCGGCCATGCTCATGCTGCTGACCGGCCTTCTGGCGGTCATGGCCACCACGCTCGACGCCTGTGGCCGCATCGGCACGCCCCGCCAGCCCGCGCATTCAAACGCTTATTACCGGAGCTATCCCAGTTCCGACAGATAGGCGGTCAGGACAGGCTGCCCGGCCCGAAACTGTCGGGCAGCAGGTCGGATAGCGTACGCTCCAGCAGCGTCTCCCCCTGTGGCGAGACCATGATGACGGCGGTATCCGGCGCCGCGAATTCCCTTATTTTCTGCCTGCATCCCCCACATGGCGTGCAGGGAGCGTCCAGCCCGCCACACACCACCACGCGGCGGATGCGCCGCCCGCCCGCCGCCGCCATGGCCGCGATGGCCCCGGCCTCGGCACAGGTTCCTTCCGGATAGGCCGCATTTTCGACATTGCACCCGGCAAAAATCCGTCCGTCCACGGTTTCGACCGCCGCACCGACCAGAAAGCGCGAATACGGCGCATAGGCCCGCAGCCTCACATCGACCGCCGCCCGCACCAGAGGGTCATTTTCCATGACTGATTTGTGCTTCCCCGCCTTTCCTGCGTCAAGCACCTTGGAAGGGACGGTGCAAGACGGTATCCTGCACGCCATCATGGCTCATGCTCCCCTCACCTGTCCCGGACAGGATCCTTCCGTTGCCGACCTTCTGGCCGCCCGTCCGGCGCTGTCCATGCACGCCATGGACGGACTTGTGCTGGAGGATGTGCCCCTCAACGCCATAGCGGATGCGCTGGGCACCCCCACATGGGTCATGAGCGCGGGCACGCTGCGCGCGCGCTACCGGCGCCTTGCGGCGGCATTCGACGCCACGGGCCGCCCGGTTTCGATCCATTTCGCGGTCAAGGCCAATGACCATCTGGCCGTGCTGCGCGTGCTGGCGGCCGAAGGAGCCGGAGCGGATGTGGTCAGCGGCGGTGAACTGCGCCGCGCCATGATGGCGGGCATCCCGGCGGGCCGGATCGTCTTTTCCGGCGTGGGCAAGACGCCCGATGAGATGCGGATGGCCCTGCGCGCGGGCATTGGCCAGATCAATGTCGAAAGCGCGGAGGAACTCGACCTCCTTTCCACCATCGCACGCGCCGAAGGGGCGGACGCGCCCGTCGCCCTGCGCATCAACCCCGATGTCGATGCCGGCACCCACGCCAAGATCACCACCGGCCTCGCCACCAACAAATTCGGCATTCCCTACAACCGCGCGGTCGATCTTTACGCCCATGCCGCCGCCCTGCCCGGCATCCGGCCCGTCGGGCTCGCCATGCATATCGGCAGCCAGATCACCCGCATGCAGCCCTACCGTACCGCCTATGCGAAGCTGGCGGATCTGGTGCGGACCATCCGCGCGCGTGGCCTTGCCATAGACGTGCTGGACTGCGGGGGGGGCCTGGGCATTTCCTACCGCGATGAAAGCGAGGGCGCGCCCGAGGCGCTTGCCGCCGCCATCCATGCCGAACTGGGGGCGCTGGGCACGCGCCTTGCCATCGAACCGGGCCGCTGGCTGGCCGGCCCTGCCGGGGTGCTGCTGAGTACCGTGATCCTGCGCAAGCGGGGCTATGACGGCATGCCGCCTTTCCTTGTGCTTGATGCGGCGATGAACGACCTCATGCGGCCCAGCCTGTATGATGCGTGGCACGGCATCCTGCCCCTTTCCGCCGCTGGCGCCACGGCCCCGACCGAGCAGGTGCATGTGGTGGGGCCGGTATGCGAAAGTGGGGATACGTTCGGCCATGACCGCACCCTGCCCCGCATGGAGGCCGGATCGCGCCTCGCGCTGCTGGATTGCGGGGCCTATGGCATGGTCATGAGTTCCACCTATAACGCCCGCCCGCTCGCAGCGCAGGTGATGGTGGATGGCGGTCGCTGGTCCGTCATCCGTGAACGCCAGGAGATCGCGGATCTATGGGCCGCTGACCGCATTCCCGAGTGGGCGGGGGCGTCCCTCATCCCCGCTGGCGGAGGCCTATGACGACCGGGCAGGACAGCACCCAGCCCGGCGGCGACCTGCCGCAACGTCTGGCCCATGCCCGCCAGCAGGCCCGTCGCGCCCTGTGGGTGGAACGCCTGTGGCCGCTCATGCTGCCGGGGGCCGATGCGGCCCTCGGCGTTGGCGTGCTGGGGCTGGCACGCCTGCCCCAGTCCCTGCCCGACGCCGTTCATACGCTCCTGCTGGCGGCCATCGCCGCCGGGGCGGGTTATGCGACATGGCGGGCGGGAGAGCGCATCCGCCCCCCCACCGCGCAGGAAACCGACCGGCGGGTGGAACAGGCTTCCGGCCTGTCCGGCCAGCCCCTGCGCACCTTGTACGACCGGCCCGCCAACCCGCGGACGCCGGAGATCGTCTTTCTCTGGCAAAGGCACCTCCAGCGCGTCACGGCGGAACTTGGCCACCTGCGCGGCGGCTGGCCACGGCCCCGCCTGCACGCGGCCGGACGCTGGCAGGTCACTGCGGCGCTGGGCGTGCTGCTGGCGGGGGGGCTGCTCTGGTCCGGGGGGCATGCCCCCAGCCGCATCGCCGCCGCCTTCCTGCCCGGCATGGATGATGCCGATACCCCGGCGGCACAGGTCAATGCATGGATCACCATGCCGGATTACGCGCCGGGCGCGCCGGTCTTCCTTGACGCCGCGCATACGGACGCCACCATTCCCGCAGGCGCGCAACTGACCGTTACCCTGAACGGGCTGAACGGCCACCCCGCCCTGCGCATGCGCGGCGCACAGGACCCGGCGCTGGGGCCACATGATTTCCGGTCGCTGGGCAATGCAAGCTGGAGCGCGCAGGCAACCCTGCTGGCCAGCGGCACGCTGACCCTGCGCGGCCGGGGGCGCGTCCTTACCCGGTGGAACCTGAAGGTTACCCCCAACCCCGCCCCGGAAATCGCATGGGGGAAAGACCCCGGCAGCCATGATGGCGAATGGCGGACCCGCCTGCCCTATCATGTCTCCCAGCCCTACGGCATCGCGAGCATGCATGCGGAACTGGTCATGCCGGACAGCCCGCGCGACAGGCTTGATGTCCCGATCCCGCTGAACGGCCACCCGCGCATGGCGGATGACGTGGCCACACCCGACCTGTCTGAAAACCCATGGGCGGGCGAGGATGTTACCGCGCGCCTTGTCGCCACGAGCAGCAGCGGGGTCACGGCCACATCCGCGCCGGTCCGACTGCGTATCGGCGCGCGGAGCTTCCGCAACCCGCTGGCCAAGGCGATACTCGATATCCGCAAGCGCATCGCCCTGCGGCGGGAGAACCGCACGCAGGGCATGCGTGAACTGCTTGCGCTGGGGCAGGCCGATACCATGCTGACCCATCAGGTCGGGCTGCTTCTGGCCCTTACCAGCACGGCGGCGATGCTGGACAGCGAGGACGTGCCCGATGACTATGCCATAACCCAGGCCACGGGACGGCTATGGTTTCTAGCACTCGATATCGAGCACAACCGCCACGACATCAATAACGAACAGGCTGATTTTGGCGTGCAGGCCGCGCAGGAAGCCGTGCGGCAGCAGCTTGAACACATGCGCCAGATGGGACCGGCGGGACAGGGCCCCGACCAGCAGGCCGAACTCCAGCACCGCATGCAGGCGCTGAAGGATGCGATTTCGCGCAAGATGCAGGCCCTTGCCCAGCAGGCCATGCGCGAACATTCCGCCATGCCCGCCATTCCGGAAATGACCGCACGCGGGGAGCAGAATCTGGGCCGCATGATGCAGCAGTTGCAGGATGACGCCGCCGGTGGCCGCAATGCCGACGCCATGCAGAAACTCCAGCAGATGGAGGACATGGCCGAGAGCATGCGCAACGCGACCCCGCAGGACATGGTGCAGCTTGCCCAGCAGATGCAGGCCCGCCAGCGCGCCAGGGAACTGCGCCACGCGCTGCGTGACCTGACAGCCCGCCAGTCGCAACTGCTCGACCATGCCCAGTCGCGTCTGGATCAGGCCCGGCGCGAGCAGGAACGCGACGCCGCGAAACACCAGACGGACATGGATGAGGACGGATCCGACCTGTCCGCCCTGTCCACGGCGGACCTGCTGCGCCAGTTGGGCATCACGCCGCCCGGTGGCGCGCCGGCCCCGGCATCCCCCCCTCCGTCGCCCGAAAGCATGACACCGGAAGCGCGCACGGCCCAGCAGCATGCCGACCGCGCCGTGCAGCACGCGCTCGCCCGCGCCCTGCATGAATTACGCCATGAGTTCAAGCAGTTCTCCGGCAAGGATACGCCCGCCCTCGACAAGGCCCAGACGGATATGAAGGCGGTTCGTGCCGCGCTGGCCACCGGCGGGGATCCTGATGCGGCGAATGCCGAGAAAAAGGTGCTGGCCGACCTGCAGCAGGGCGACCAGCAGATGCGCCAGTCCATCCGCAACCAGGGCGCGCATGGTGGCATGACCGTTTTCCTGCCCATGCTGTCACAGGGCAATGGGCAGGGCAGCCATGGCAGCGGTGGCAACCGCCCCGGCGAAGAGGACGATGACGACGACGCCGACCAGCAGCCCACGGACAGCAGGAACGATCGCGACCCGCTGGGCCGCAAGACCGGCGATACACGACAGGGCATGGATAACGACACCCATGTGCCCGATAACGCCAGCCGCGAGCGGGCGCGGGAAATCGAACAGGAACTCCGCCGCCGCGACGCGGACCGCACCCGCCCGCCGGAGGAGCTGGAATACCTCGACCGGCTGCTGCGTGCGTTCTAACAACCGCGTTCAGGCTGCGGCCATACGAAGGAAAGAGCCAGCGGGGCTAGCGTAGGGCAGGTTTGGGACGAAGGCCCCCCCCTTCAGGCGTCGGTCGTCTGGTCGGGCTGGTGGGCCGGAAGGGCGCGATTGACGGGGGCGGTGGCCAGATCGATGGCGTCGTAGGACGGCAGGGCGCCCTTCGCCTCTTCGCCCTCGACCGGCAGAAGCTGCGCATCGGGCATTTCGCCCTTGGCATGGGCCTGCGTGAGACGTTCGAGGTTCTCACCGATCCGGGGATAATCCTCGACCAGCTTGCGGAAATCGCGCGCGCTCATGGTCATGAAATGCCCGAACTGCAGGGACCGGCTGGTGGCGTTCACCCGCCCGTTCTCAAGCGCCTCCTGCGCGCCCAGCACCGCGCCCGCGCCAAAGCGGACATCGTGTTTCGGGTAATGTGTCTCCGCCAGTCCGGCGCTGATGAAATAGACCGTGCGCACCTTCTGCCCGTTCCGGTACAGCCGCTCCCCGGGGGAGGAGAAGTGGATGGACATTTTCATGGCGATGTCATGCAGCACGCCATCGGCCACCCCCTCAAACAGGGGGAAATTGTGGATGCGGCTTTCGATCCCGGCGCGGATGTTGAATTTCAGCCTGAAATCAAGCTGTTCGCGCCTGTGTTCCACGTCACGGTGCAGTTCGCGGTGCAGTTCCTCGCTCAGCAGCGATTCGGACATCAGGTTATCGTATTTTTCCTCTTCCAGCCGCAGGGCGATCTGGCGCAGCATCCGGTTTTCAAGTGCTTCCGAATAGCCATGGTAATGCAGGCGCAGCGTCTGCAATGCCTCGTCCAGCAGCTTGCACTGGCGGTCCAGCACCTCGCCCACGATATCGCTTATGCGGTGGCCCAGCGTGGGTTCCATGCGCTGGCGCATGAAGCGCGTAAGCGAAAGGGAGACGAAATAGGCGATCATCAGCATCTCGAACCGCTCCATCATGCAATACATGAGGGGCGCGTCGAAATTGAACCGGTGATGGATCATCTGCGCCACGCGAAAGCGCAGTGACGGCCGCAGCCTGCGCCGCAGGGCGCGCACGTAGCCAAAGCGCCCTTCCAGCCGCGCGCCATCAACCATCGCCTCGGCCGAGCGCAGCAGCGTTTCCATCACCCGCCGCGACAGGCCCTGGATACGGAACAGGTCGAGCAGGATGGAGCGTTCGCGGTTGGCGATGACAATCAGCGCCAGCGTCACGCGCTGGCGGTCGCCCAGCGCGGTATCGAAGGTATTGGCCTGTTCTTCCGCATGGACACGGCGATCCAGCACTTCCACCACCGTGCTGGTCACGGTGGGGGAGAAACCAAGCTCGCCCGCCACGTCGCGCGTCTGATCGCGTACTTCCCCCAACCCGATGGCAAGGATCTGGTGGCGCAATGCCTGATCTATCAGCGGAAGCTGGTCCAGCTTCAGGAACAGCACAAGATAACGCAGCGACAGGCCATTGACGAACAGGGTGATCAGCACGAAGCCCGTGGCGATGATACCGATGAAATGCGCGATGCTGCTGGAGACATGCTCGTTTTCCGTCACCGCCAGCGCCAGCGCCAGCGTAATGGCGCCCCGCAGCCCACCCCATACCATTGTCACCTTGAACGGTGTCGGCACGGGGGGGGAAAGCTTGGTGGCCGCAAGGATGGGCAGCATGCCAAAGACCACCGCCCCGCGCGCCAGAAGCCCGGCGCCGGCCGCAAGCAGGATCAGCACGCAATCCCACCGTGTCATGCCCACCAGCAGGCGCGGCACCAGCATGGACGCCAGCACGAACACCAGCGATCCCGCCCAGAAGACAAGCTGCTGCCATAACTCGTTAAGGAACCGCCATGTCTGTGGCCGGAAGGTGGAGGGGCCATAGATCGATATGGTCAGCCCGGATGCCGCCGTGGCCACCACCCCGGAAAACCCGAAAAATTCGTCACAGACGATATAGGACAGGTAAGGCAGCGCCACCGTAAGCGTGACCTCCGCCGCCGGGGCCGCCCCCAGCGCCGGGATCATCATGAGCGTCAGCCGCCCGAACACAATGCCGATGATCAGCGCGCCGATAAAGGAGACGAGGAACTCCAGCATCGCCCCGCCCAGCATGATCTTGTGGTGCGAGGTAATGGAGCCAAGCAGGATGGTGAAAATGGAAATCGCGGCGGCGTCATTCAGCAGCGCCTCGCCTTCCACCAGCCGGGTCAGGCGGCTGGCGGCGCCGATTTCCTTGAAGATCCCCGCAACGGCCGAAGGATCGGTGGTCGCGACGATGGAGCCCAGCAGCAGGCAGACCACCAAGGGGACCCCGGCAAAGGGATACAGCGCGAACCCGATGGTCGCGGTGGACACGGCCACGGCCACCACCGCCAGCAGCAGCACGGTGGCGGTTTCATGCGCGAGCCTGCGCACATCGATGCCCAGCGCGCCCTGAAACACCAGTATGGGCAGGAAGATCAGCAGGAAGGCTTCGCTATTGAGCGGAAAATCCAGCAGCGTCTCCGCCGCCCCACTGAATATTTCCAGATGGGTGTTGCGCAGCACCAGGTCGGCCGCGCCCCCGATCACGATGCCCGCCACGGCAAGCAGGACGGTTTCCGACAGTTCCAGACGGCGGGCAAGCGGCTGGACCGCGCTGACAACGACAAGCAGCACGGCAATCGCCATCAGAATTGCTGCCAGACCCGCTATCTCCATTCAAAACCCTCGATTCCCGATCGTATCATGCCTGCAGGCCCGGTCTAACAGCCGACCATGAACAGATTATGTCCTTCCTGTTACGGCGCCGCCATAATTCTGGTTTACGGCACTGGCTCCAACGGATTAAAGCCGTTCCGCCCGCGCCGTTGCATCAAGTATCAATAAAGCCACACACGCGTTGCATTAACAACACATATATCTTGTCTCATAAGTCCTGATTTTGCAGGGCGGCCGCCTGATCCGTCGCGGCAAGCCATGCCTTTACCTGCTCTTCGGGGTCAGGCATGCGAATGAAGGCCGACACGGCGGATACACAGTCCGCCCCGGCGGTGATGCATTCCGGTGCGCGCGCCAGCGTTATGCCGCCAATGGCCACCAGCGGTATGGAACCGACGCGCCGCTTCCATACCGTCAGCCGCTCCGTCCCCTGCGGCCCCCACGGCATTTTTTTAAGCATCGTCGGCCAGATCGGTCCCAGCGCCACGTAATCCGGCGCAACGGACAGGGCGCGGTCAAGCTCCGCCTCGCTATGGGTGCTGATACCCAGGCGCAGCCCCGCCGCCCGGATGGCGGACAGATCGGCCGTGTCCAGATCCTCCTGCCCCAGATGGATGAAATCCCCGCCCTCCTCGATCGCGATGCGCCAGTGGTCATTGATGACCAGGTTGACTCCATGCTGGCGGGCATGGTGAACGCCCGCGCGGATTTCACGGCGCAGGTCGTCCGCCGCCATGTCCTTCAGGCGCAACTGGATCAGGCGCGCGCCCGCCGGGCCAAGACGGGCGACCCACCGCGCCGCGTCCACCACCGGATAGATGCGTGAGGGAAGTGTGAAACTCATAACACCGCCTGCCCGATGACCGGCGTGGACGGCACGGCCATGTCGCGCATTTCCATGGGGTCGGCCAGGTAGGCCATGCGCCCCGCCTCCACCGCCATGGCGAAGGCCCGGGCCATTTCCGCCGGGTCCCCGGCCTTGGCCACCGCCGTATTGATCAGCACCGCGTCATAGCCCAGTTCCATGGCCTGCGCGGCATGGGACGGCACGCCGATGCCCGCATCGACCACCATCGGCACATCAGGAAAATGCGCGCGCAGGGCGCGCAGGCCAAACAGGTTGTTCAGCCCCTTGCCCGAACCGATGGGCGCGCCCCAGGGCATGAGCACCTCACACCCCGCGCGCAGCAGACGCTCGGCGCCCACCAGATCCTCGGTCATGTAGGGAAAGACCTTGAATCCGTCCTCGACCAGGATGCGGGCGGCATCGACCAGCGCGAACATGTCGGGCTGGAGCGTATCGGATTCGCCAATCACCTCCAGCTTGATCCAGTCGGTGCCGAATACTTCGCGCGCCATCTGCGCGGTGGTCACGGCTTCCCGCGCCGTATGGCAGCCCGCCGTGTTGGGCAGCACCGGCACGCCCAGCGCGCGAATCATCTCCCAGAACGTATGCCCCGCGCGCGAACCCGCCGCCTCACGCCGCAGCGATACGGTCACCACCCCCGCGCCCGCCCGGCGCACGGCATCCATCAGGATTTCCGGTGAAGGGTACTGCGCCGTGCCCAGCATGAGGCGCGATGAAAGCTCGGTGCCATAAAAAAGGGTCATGGCCTCACCCTCCCTGCATGGGAGCCAGAATTTCGACCCGCGCGCCTTCATGCAGGGACACGGCGGCACGCTTCGCAGCGGCGACAAAACTGCCATCCATCGCGGTGGCCAGACGGGCGGTGCCGTCATAGCCCAGTTCCTCGAGCAGCGCCGCCAGGGTGGGGGCGATCACGTCATGGTGCTGGTCATTCACCAGAATCTGCATGGTCATCTCCTTTGCGGGAGGAATTTAGGCATTACCGAACACGATATCGGCCGCGTCGGCGGCACGGACGGGTGAAAGCAGGAAGCCGTGCCGATACATGCCGTTGATGTGGATATGGCGTCCCTCCCGCCTGACGGCGGGCATGTTGTCGGGATAGGACGGGCGCAGGCCGGTGCCGGTTTCCAGGATCTCGGCCTCGCCAAAGGCCGGATGCAGGGCATAGACCGCGCCCAGCATCTCCACCATCGACCGCAGCGTCATCGGGCCTGCGTTCTCACTTTCGATCATCGTCGCCCCCACCATGTAAACATGGTCGGCACGCGGCACGATATAGATGGGAATGCGCGGATGCAGCATCCGCACCGGACGGTGCAGCGTCACATCGGGGCAGCGCAGCAGCAGCATCTCGCCCCGGACACCACGCATATCCGCTACCTGGTCGCGCGCGGCGATACCGGTGCAGTCCACCACCCAGTCATAGCCACCCGTCGCCGCGTCAACAGGGACATCCAGTGCGATCTGGCCACCAAGATCCACAAGCCGGGTCGCGAGTGCGCGCAGGGCATCGCGCGGGTCCACATGGCCTTCTCCGGCAAAAAACAGCGCGCGGGAAAAGCGGTCGGCCAGGTCGGGTTCGAGATCGGCCACCTCGGCCTCGCCTATCGTGGAAAAATGCGAGGTACGCCGCCCGAAGCGCGCCACTTCCCCCACATCGCGCGCGGGGGCGAGCACAAGCGTGCCATTGCGCACCACGCCGGGCACATGCGCGTCCCACCAGTCGAGCGAGGCAAGGGACTGCGCGGTCACTTCCCTGGGGGCGGATTCCGCCTCGCACCACGGGGCAAGCATGCCGCCTGCCTGCCACGACGCGCCCGATCCGATCCGTGGCCCGGATTCATGCACATGAACCCGCGCCCCGCGCTCCGCCAGGGTGACGGCGGCGGTCAGGCCGGAAACGCCCGCCCCCCGCACAAGGACAGATGGACCCGTCCCGCCGGAAAATGCCGTTTGTGCTTCCATCTGCGCCGTACCCCCTGTTTATTATCATGTTTACGAGCGATGTTTGTGCCGGTTCCGCGCCCGTGTCTATTCAACAGTCACGGACTTGGCGAGGTTGCGTGGCTGGTCCACATCCGTGCCCTTCAGCAACGCGACCTCATAGGCCAGGATCTGCACCGGGATGGTCTGCAGGATCGGGGCCACGAATTCATCCACCGTGGGAATCGCGACCACGCATTCCGCGATGTCACGCAGGCGCGGCGCGCCTTCCATATCCGTAAATACCAGCAGCCGGCCGCCACGCGCCCGGGCTTCCTGCAGGTTGGACAGGGTTTTTTCAAACAACGGCCCCGACGGCACGGTCGCCACGACCGGCACCGTGCTGTCGATCAGGGAAATCGGGCCATGCTTCATTTCCCCTGCGGCATAGGCTTCCGCGTGGATATAGGTAATTTCCTTCAGCTTCAGCGCGCCTTCAAGGGCGACGGGAAACATCGCGCCGCGCCCCAGATAGAGAACATCGCGCGCCTGCGCCACGATAGCAGCCATGCGGCGGATCTCGTCATGGCGTTCGAACACTTCCGTCGCCTTGCTGGGCAGGTCGAGCAGGCTTGTCACCATCTGTTCCTCCTGCCGGGCATCCAGCAGGCCACGCGCCCGGCCAAGGGCGATGGTCAGGCACGCCAGAACCGAAAGCTGGGCGGTGAAGGCCTTGGTACTGGCCACCGAGATTTCGGGACCGGCCACGGTGCCCAGCACGGCGTCGCTTTCACGCGCCATGGTGCTCTGTTCCACATTGAGCACGGAGACGATGTGCTGCCCCGCCATGCGCATGCCACGCAGGGCCGCCAGCGTATCCGCCGTTTCACCCGACTGGGAAATCAGCAGCCCCAAACCACCCTGCGCCAGGGGCGGGTTGCGGTAGCGCATCTCGCTCGCCACGTCGATATCGACCGGAAGCCGGCCATACTGCTCGATCCAGTAGCGCCCGATCATGCCCGCGTAGAAGGCGGAGCCGCAGGCGGTAATGACGGCACGCGGCACGGTCGCGAGATCGAATGGCAGGTCGGGCATCACCACGCGGCGGGTGGCGGGGTCGATCAGGCGCTGCAACGTCTGCCCGATCACCACCGGGTGTTCATGCAGTTCCTTTTCCATGTAATGGCGGTAGCCATCCTTGCCGACCGAGGCCGCGATCAGGGCGGTGACCTTGACCGGGCGTTCGACCGGGTTGCCCGCCATGTCAAAGAACTCGGCCCCGGCGGCGGTGATGACACTCCAGTCGCCATCATCCAGATAGGCGATGCGGCGGGTCAGCGGGGCAAGCGCCAGGCTGTCCGAGCCCAGAAACATCTCGTTATCGCCAAAGCCCACCACCAGCGGCGCGCCGTGGCGCGCGCCGATCACCATGCCGTCATGCCCGGCGAAGATCATGGCGAGCGCATAGGCCCCTTCCAGCCGTTTGAGGCAGGCATGCGCCGCCTCACGCGGGGAAAGGCCACGCTGGAGGTGATAATCGACAAGCTGGGCTATGGTCTCGCTATCCGTTTCGGTGGAAAACACCTGCCCCGCTTCTTCAAGCTCCTGACGCAGCGCCTCGAAATTCTCGATAATGCCGTTATGGACAACCGAGACCCGCTCCGTCCCGTGCGGGTGGGCGTTGTTTTCCGTGGGGGCGCCATGGGTGGCCCAGCGCGTGTGGCCGATGCCGGTCACGCCGGGCAGCGGCATCCGCGCCAGCAGGGTGGCCAGGTGATCCAGCTTGCCCGCCGCGCGCCGCCGTTCGACCTGTCCGTGTTCCAGCGTGGCGATCCCGGCGGAATCGTAGCCGCGATATTCCAGCCGCCGCAGGGCGTCCAGAATGACCGGTGTGGCCTGATTGCCGCCCACAACCCCTACAATGCCACACATCAGCCCTGTTCCTTCCTGTTCGTCAGCCGCTCGCGAAATGACAGGGCATAGTCCGCCCTGTTGGACTGGCGCGCCCGGCCAAAGGCCATGGCGCCATCGGGTACATCGTGCGTAATGACGCTACCGGCGGCGGTAATCGCGCCCGTGCCCACCCGCACGGGGGCGACCAGAACGGAATCAGAGCCAATGAAACTGTCGGCCCCGATTTCGGTCCTGTGCTTGAACACCCCGTCGTAATTGCAGGTGATGGTGCCCGCGCCGATATTGGCGTTACACCCCACCGATGTATCGCCCAGATAGGTCAGGTGACTGGCCTTGGCCCCCGCGCCGAGTGTCGTGGCCTTGAGTTCCACGAAATTGCCCACGCGCGCGCCCTCCCCCACATCGCTGCCGGGGCGCAGGCGGGCATAGGGACCGATCCGGGCGTCAGGGCCGACAACAGCGCCCTCAACATGGGAAAAGGCGTGGATTTCCGCCCCCCGCCTGACATGCACGCCCGGCCCGAACACGACATGGGGGTGTACCACCGTATCGGGCTCCAGCCGGGTATCGGCGCACAGGAACACGGTATCGGGGGCAATGAGGGTCGTCCCACCCGCCATGGCCGCCTGACGCAGGCGGGCCTGCACGCAGGCTTCCGCCATGGCCAGCTCGGTGCGGGAATTGATGCCGCGCAGTTCGTCCTCGGGTGCGACGACGGCCCGCACGCTCCGCCCTTCGGCCACGGCGCGGGCCACGACATCCCCCAGATAATATTCGCCCTGTGCGTTCGTATTGTCGATTTCGGACAGCCAGCGCCGGAAATCCGCGGCATCGGCGCATAGCACACCGGCGTTGCACAGCCCGATGTCCCGCTCCCGCGCCGTGGCGTCCGCCCACTCGACAATGCGCGTTACCTGCCCGTCCTGTGTTACGACACGGCCATAGCGCGCCGGGTCGGCCGGTTCCATGGCCAGCAGCGCCAGCCCCGTATCATCACACCGCCGCTGCGCCAGCAGCGCGCGCATCGTGCCCGGTGTGATCAGCGGATTATCACCATACAGCACCGCGACATCGCCCGTCCCGAACTCCGCCGCCGCCTGCCGTGCCGCATGGCCCGTACCAAGGCGTTCATGCTGGATCACCACCCCGTGGGGCGCGGCAAGGGCCGCCACATCGTCCATGCCGGGACCGACGACCACCACGATCCGGTCAAAGACCTGCGCCGCGTTATCAAGCAGGTAGCGCAGCATGGGCTGCCCGGCCAGCGGGTGCATGACCTTGGGCCGTTCCGATTTCATGCGCGTGCCCCGGCCAGCGGCCAGGATGACGGCGGTCGACATGGGCAACGCAGCCGAAGATGGTGCGGGATCTGTCTGGGTATTCATCGCATTGTGCGCGTACTCCCCACCAGATGGCCCTGTCAAACCCTTATGCACGCGCGCTACCATCACTTAGAATTTCCGATTGCTACTTTATAATCCAACACCCGAAGGAGCCCGTGGATGCCCGCTTCCCTACCCCGTCTGGCCGTATTCGACATGGACGGCACCCTTATCGACAGTCTTCCCGATCTTGCCGCCTGCGCCAACAGGCTCCTGTCGCATTACGGCCTGCCCCCCATAGACTCCGAACAGGTCCGCCCCATGATCGGCGATGGCGTGAGCGCCCTTGTCAGCCGCCTGCTTGCCCATGCGGGCGCGCCCGCCGCCGGGATTGACCGCGCCGAGGCCACCACGCGCTACATGGCCGATTACACGCCGCATTCCACCGACCTGTCCCGCCCGTTTCCCGGCACGGTCGGGATGCTGGAAAGCCTGCGCGCGTCGGGCTGGCACATGGCCGTATGCACCAACAAGCCGGTGGCCGCCGCACGGCATATCCTCAGGGTGCTGGATCTGGAACACTGGTTCGTGGCCGTGGGCGGTGGGGACAGTTTCAGCGTGCGCAAGCCTGACCCGCGCCACCTGCTGGGCACCATAGAACTGGCGCGGGGAAACCCGAAGCACGCGTTCATGACAGGCGACCACCATAATGACATGGCCACGGCTGACGGCGCGCATGTCCCGGCCATTTTTGCCCGCTGGGGCTATGGCCGGCCGGAAATGGAAGCGGGCGCCACGGTCGGGGCCGATTCCATTTCCGACATCGCGTATCTGGCGGGCGAACTCGTGCCCGCCTGAAACATCAGACGTCCAGATTGGCGACCTTAAGCGCATTACCCACAATAAAGTCGCGGCGCGGTTCAACCACATCCCCCATAAGGGTGGAGAAGACCTGGGCCGCGTTTTCCACATCGCCCACCTTGACCTGCAACAGGGTGCGCATGGCGGGGTCGAGCGTGGTTTCCCACAACTGCTCGTCATTCATCTCACCCAGCCCCTTGAACCGGTTGATGGACAGGCCCTTGCGGCCCTGCGCCAGAATCCGTTCATATAGCGAGGCCGGTCCGTTAAAGGACTGGGCATTGCCATCGAGCAGCAGTTCCACCGGCCTGCCGAAATCGGCCACGAGCCGCTCATGGCGTTCGGCCAGCCAGCGCACCTCCGCGCTGCGCAGGGCGAGGGATTCAAGGCGGTAAACCTCCCCCACGCCGCGCACGCTGCGCGCCATTTCCAGCCCGCTTTCACTTACGGCCACCTTCCATCCCCGCTCGGCCGGAGGGGATACGGCGTCAAGCCGGGCCTGAAGGTCCACGATCCGTTCCGGCACGGCATTCAGGTCCGAACGCAATACGCCCGCAATCGCCGCCTGTTCCAGAACCCATACCGGCACCCGGGCCGAAAGCCGCGACAGCGCGCGCGCCACATCGCGGATGAACATCACCTCCGTCCGCATGGGCGCGCCATCAAGCGCGCGCTCATCGGCAAAGCGCAGCGTGGCGTTGGCCAGTGCCTTGTCCAGCAGATAGGATTCGAGTGCCGCGTCATCCTTCAGGTAGCGTTCGTCATTCCCGCGCTTGGCGCGATAAAGCGGCGGCTGGGCGATGTAGAGGTACCCCTTCTCGATCAGTTCGGGCATCTGGCGGAAGAAGAAGGTCAGCAACAGGGTACGGATGTGCGAGCCATCCACGTCGGCATCGGTCATGATGACAATGCGGTGGTAGCGCAGCTTCTCGATCGAGAAGCCGCCATGCTCCACATCCCCCCGGCCAATGCCGGTGCCCAGCGCCGTGATCAGCGTGCCGATTTCAGCCGATCCCAGCATGCGGTCGAAGCGGGCGCGCTCGACATTGAGGATCTTGCCCTTGAGCGGCAGAATGGCCTGGAAGCGCCGGTCACGCCCCTGCTTGGCTGTGCCACCGGCCGAGTCACCCTCGACGATGAACAGTTCGGAGCGGGACGGATCGCGTTCCTGGCAGTCGGCCAGCTTGCCGGGCAGCGAGGAAATATCCAGCACCCCCTTGCGCCGGGTCAGTTCGCGCGCGCGGCGGGCGGCTTCGCGCGCGGCGGCGGCGTCCATCACCTTCGCCACGATCAGGCGGGCTTCCTTGGGGTGGGTTTCGAACCAGTGGGCGATCATGTCCGCCGCCGCCGCGTGGACCACGGGCTGCACTTCGGACGAGACCAGCTTGTCCTTGGTCTGGGACGAGAATTTGGGGTCCGGCACCTTGACCGACAGGACGGCGGTCAGCCCTTCGCGCATGTCCTCGCCATTCAGGGCGTGGCTGTCCTTCTTGGCGGCATTGGCCTCGGCATAGCGGCCCACCACACGGGTCAGGGCCTGACGGAAACCGGCCAGATGCGATCCACCATCACGCTGGGGAATATTATTGGTGAAACAGAGCATGGTCTCATGGAAGCTGTCGTTCCATGTCAGTGCGAATTCGACCTTGATGCCGTTTTCCTCGTTCTGGAGGCTGCCGGTGATGGGGGGCTCCACAATCGGGTTCTTGCCCTGGTCCAGCCATTCCACAAAGGCGCACAGGCCGCCTTCGTAAAAGAAATTCTCCTCCCGCACCGGGGTATGGCGTTCATCACGCAGGATGATCTTGAGCCCGGAATTGAGGAAGGCCAGTTCGCGCAGGCGGCGCTCCAGAATCGGGAACTCGAATTCGACCTTGGCGAAGGTCTCGGCGCTGGGCTTGAAGGTAACCTGCGTGCCGCGCGGCTCGGCGCTTTCGCCCACCACGCGCAGCGCCTCGTCACGTTCACCGCCGCGAAAGCGGATGACATGCTCCTTGCCATCGCGCCAGATCCGCACCTCCATCCATTCGGACAGGGCGTTGACCACGGCGGCCCCCACGCCGTGCAGGCCGCCCGACACCTTGTAGGAATTCTGGTTGAACTTGCCGCCCGCGTGCAGCTTGGTCAGCACCACCTCGGCCGCGCTGACCCCTTCTTCATGGTGCATGTCGGTCGGGATGCCGCGCCCGTCGTCACGCACGCTGACGCTGCCATCCCCGTTCAGCGTGACGGTGCAGCAGGTGGCGAAACCGGCCTGTGCTTCATCCACCGCGTTATCAATGATTTCGAAGGCCATGTGGTGCAGGCCCGATCCATCATCGGTATCACCGATATACATGCCGGGGCGCTTGCGTACCGCGTCCAGCCCCCGCAGAACCGAGATGGATGCCGCATCGTAGTCTGCCGGGGGGACAGCGCCCGCCTCGACCGCGACATCGTGTTTCTGATCGGGACTGGATTGATCGGACATGCCGGCAGATGCTCCACAGCGCATAACAACAAAATAACAGAACGCATTATAGCCCGAACCGCCCGGCGTAACCAGCATTCCCCACCGAAATCATGCGTCAGCGGAAAGATTACCCTGACCCGGCGTTACAAATTCGGCGTGGGCCTGCAGCGGCGCGAACTGTTCTTTATCCGTTCCGGTCAGCATCACCCCCGTTCCCATCTGCCCGAGAGCCCGGAAAAGCGCGCCGCGCCGGGTATTGTCCAGATGCACCAGCGGTTCATCAAGCAGCAGCATCGGCGCCTGCCCCCGACAGGCCGCGAGCGTGCGCGCGTGGGACAGCACGATACCCAGCAGCAGCGCCTTCTGCTGCCCCGTACTGGACTGGCTGGCGGCACGGCCCGTCAGCCGGTCCGCCATGCGCAGATCGGTCCGGTGCGCGCCAAACCGGCTGCCGCCCCGCTGGCGGTCAAGGCTGCGGGCATGGGCCATCCGCTCCACCAGCCAGTCTTCCACCGCCAGGGCGGGCTGGTCATGCAACCGGGCCGCGATCACGCAGTCCAGTTCCAGATGGGCCGCGGGAAACCCATCATGCATGGCCTGTTCATCGGCATTGAGGCGGGCAAGCATATCCACCCTTGCCGCCACGGCGGCAACCGCGTGGCGCGCCATGGTCCGCTCCAGCGCGGCCAGCCAGTCGGTATCGGCCCCGCGCTGGGCCAGCAGCCGGTTGCGCTGGATCATGGCGCGGTCATGCGCCGCCAGTTCACGGGCATGGCCGGGCTCAAGGGCCAGCACCAGCCGGTCCAGGAAGCGGCGACGCGCGCCCGGCCCCTCCTGAAACAGGCGGTCCATCTGCGGGGTCAGCCATACGGCGGAAAAATATTCGGAAATGGCATCCCTGTTGCGCAGGGCCTGCCCATCGACATGAAACACCCGCCGCTCGGGCCGCACGGGGTTGGCGCCGGTGGCGAGTTTTACGGACAGGGCTTCATCCCCCCCCATCCCGGCCACCTGTGCCGCAACCCCCCACAGGGTGGTGCCGTGCCGGGGGAGTTCATCCATGCGCGCGCCGCGCAGCCCCCGCCCCGGCACCAGCATGGAAACCGCTTCCAGCAGGTTGGTCTTGCCGCTGCCATTCGGCCCGGTAATGACCGTAACCGGCTGCTCCGGCCGCCATGACAGGTGTTGGTAATTACGGAAATCCGTAAGCACCAGCCGCGTTATGGCCGCCATGCAACCGGGTGACCGCGTGCCCTTACACGCGCATCGGCATCAGCACGTACAGGGCGGAAGGGCTATCCACATCACGCACGATGGTCGGCGCCGAACTGTCGGAAAAGACGAATTCCACTTCCTTTTCCACCTGATCGGTAATGTCGTTCAGGTAACGGGCCTGAAAGCCGATCTCGATGGGGCTGGAATCGTAGGACACGTTGTTTTCGTCCAGTTCCTCCGTCGCGGTGCCCTGATCCTGACTGGCGGCGGAAAGGGTAAGCAGGTTGCGCGACATGCTCAGCTTGACCGGGCGCGAACGCTCCTGGCTGATGGCGGCGACGCGCGAGACCGCATCGGAGAAAATCTTCTTGTTCACGCGCAGCACCTTGTCGTTCCCGTGCGGGATCACCCGCTCATATTCGGGGAAGGTGCCGTCGATCAGCTTCGATGTCAGCGTGATGTTGCCGATCGAAAACTGGATACGGGTATCGGACAGGGAAACATCGACCTGTTCCGCCCCTTCCTCCAGCAGCTTGCGCAGTTCGGCCACGGTCTTGCGCGGCACGATCACGCCCGGCATGCCCGAACTGCCTGCGGGCAGTTCGGTCTCCACACGGGCAAGGCGGTGGCCGTCGGTCGCCACCGCGCGCAGCACCGCGCCGGCATCCCCTTCGGCCACATGCAGGAAAATACCATTGAGGTAGTAGCGCGTCTCCTCGGTGGAGATGGCAAAGCGCGTCCGGTCGATCAGCCCGCGCAGGGTCGGCGCGGGAATGCGGAATTCATGCGGCAGGCTTCCCGCCATCATGGACGGGAAATCGTCCACGTCCAGCACATTCAGGCTGGTGGCGAACCGTCCCGCCCGCAGGCCCAGCGGGGCGTCGCCGCCCGCGTGGTCCAGTTCGACCTCCGCCCCATCGGGCAGCTTGCGCACGATTTCATACAGGACCGCGGCCGGGGCCGTGACCGCGCCATCGCGCAGGGCCTCGGCCACCACGCTCTCGACAACCGCGATTTCCATGTCGGTCGCCGTCAGCGTCGTCGCGCCATCGACCACCTTGATCAGCACATTGGCCAGAATGGGAATGGTATTGCGCTTCTCGGCAACGCTCTGGATATGGGCCAGGGCCTTGAGCAGCGTTACGCGGTCAGCCTTCAACTTCATTGGTACGATATCCTCCATGCCCCACCGCATTTAGCCGCAGGGCTGACACATCTAGCAGGCGGGGACGATAACGGTAAAGAGGCCCGCGCGGGAAATGCCGCTCAGCTTTCCAGCATGCGGCGCAGGAGTTCCACGTCCTCGGCAAAGGCGGGATCCTGCTCCATGAGCTCCGTCACGCGCGAGACGGCGTGCATGACGGTGGTATGGTCACGGTTGCCGAACTTGCGCCCGATCTCGGGCAGGGAACGGCTGGTCAACTGCTTGGCCAGATACATCGCCACCTGCCGGGGCCGCGCCACCGCCCGCGCCCTGCGGGCCGAGGACATATCGGTCAGGCGGATGTTCCAGTGCTCGGCCACCTTGCGCTGGATTTCCTCGATGGTGACGCGCCGGTCATGCGCCTTAAGGATGTCATGCAGCACATCCTGCGTGGCTTCCAGCGTGACGGGGCGGCCAAACAGGTTGGCGTGCGCGATCAGCCGGTTCAGCGCGCCCTCCAGCTCACGCACGTTCGACGTGATCTTGTGCGCCAGGAATTCCAGCACCTTGGCGGGAACCACCACGCCGGACGCCGTGGCCTTGGCCTCCAGAATGGAAATGCGCAGCTCGAACGTGGTGGCATGGATGTCCGCCACCATGCCGCAGCCCAGCCGCGTGCGCAGCCTGTCCTCCAGCCCCGACAGGTCGGAAGGCGACTTGTCGGCGGACACCACGATCTGCCGCCCGGCATCGACCAGCGCGTTGAAGGTGTGGAAGAATTCTTCCTGCGTATTGTCCTTGCCGATCAGGAACTGCAGGTCGTCGATCATCAGCACATCGACGGAGCGCAACTGTTCCTTGAACTCCATGGTGGACTGAGAGCGGATGGCCGCGATGAAGCGGTACATGAACTTCTCGGCCGACATATAGGCCACCGAGACCCGCCCTTCGCGTAGCAGTTCGGCCCCGATCGCATGCATGAGGTGCGTCTTGCCCAGCCCCACCCCACCATACAGGAACAGCGGGTTGAAACCGGGACTGGACGGGCGTTCGGCCACACGGCGGGCGCAGGCATAGGCGAACTCGTTCGGCTTGCCCACCACAAAGGTATCGAACGTAAAGCGCGGATCCAGCGGCGCCGCCAGGTCGGTGCGCACTTCCGCCTGCCGTGGCTCATCCACTACTGGCGCGGCTGGTACGGCCGCCGCCTTTTCACGCGCCACGGGCGGGAGCGGCACGGGCGTTTCATCCCCTTCCGGCGCGGCCGGGGCGGCGTCCGCGCGGGCGACCTGCAACTCGACACGGCGGATGCCGGGCACTTCCGCGTTCCACAGCGTACCCAGCCGGTCGCCATACTGCCCACGCACCCAGTCGCGCAGGAAGCGGGTGGGCAGATAGAGGGTGATTTCGTCTTCCTCCACCGGGCCGACCGTGATCTGGCGCAGCCAGGTGCGGTATTCGACCTCACCCACTTCCGCCTTCAGCCGCTGGCAGATGCGCGACCAATGAATGGCGAGCACGCTTTTCTGTGCGTTGGCTTCCGCAACCGCGTCATAGCCTTCCAGTCCGCCCGTCAT